>NZ_JBANDI010000015.1:0-88237 GCF_039123485.1 Flavobacterium sp. PL12 | reverse complement strand
GCTTATAAATCATTCGAAAACCTCAAAGAAAAATTAAATTTTGTCCTGACTAATTTTGGAACAAAATACGACATTAAATTTTAACCATTACTTAGCAGCTGAAAACATTAATTGTATTAACTAAAAATATCAGAAATAGATTCTCACACGCTACGTTGAAAAAGATTAAAACTAACTAAAACGCGTCATGTATTTTTGAACAATAGAATCTGTGTTTTCATTCCTAATTTTCTGTTCTAATTGAATGGGCGGAGAAGCTCTTTCTAAACAATTTTTCACAGCACAAGTTTCACAAGTAACACCTACAATCTGTTTCTTGATTGAATCACTTTCCATAAACTTGAATTTCTTCTTAACTGCGGGTGTAATTAAGATTCCAACTGAAATACTTCGAATACAATCTTCTTTAAATGGATCTGGTGTTGCTGAAGAGAATACAAGATATTCATTCTTACTGTTATCATAACTCGAAATCTGTGCGTCAAAAAAATGATTTTTTTTCTGACTTAAAGATTCTTCTATTGTTCGAATAGAAACCCATCTTCTACAATAATGCTCATTCATTTCATTAGCATGAGGCTCTTGCTGATTTGTAATATGTAATTCTTTTTTTATCTGATACGTATCCGTTCCTATTTTATGAGATAGACGAAGAAAAAATAAATTCTTTAATTGGAAATCTTTTGGTAAAATATTAGTCAACCTCTGATAAAATGATTCTGGCGAAACATTAAAACTGCTCATCAAAGCAATCATTTCTTGCGGTTTTGGATCTGTCTTTAGTAAAAACGTACTAAGTCCGTCAATTAATTGCTGTCGCTGGATCAATAAGGCTCCAGCGAAGTAAGAAGCATAGAAATTATTTAAAACCTGATCAAAATTATCAAATTTAATCCAGCTGAACGTATACAATCTTTCCGTAATTTGAAGATAATTATAAGCAATTTCTTTGGCCAAAATAAATGCTTTTTGCGGCTCATCGATGTCGAGTGAAAGTAACAAAGTTTTACTTTTTGGAACAAAAATAGATCTTAAATCTCCTAATTGTTCTTGCTCAGAAAAAACAAGTTCTTTAATTGTGTAACCATATTCCTCTTTTAAAATTGCAGAAAGTTCTTCAACAGATATTTTAGTTTCGCTATTAACATGAAAAGCTTTGGAGAAATCCAGCACCTTCTGCTCTAGATCTTCAAAATAATTATTCTGTGCTTCTTGATACGAGCGCAAAGCTGCCAAAAAGAAGCTTTCCCTTGTCAAATTATAATGCTGAGCAATTTCTATAATTGTACTTATAAACGCGTTAACCTTAGCTGGCGCATTTGCAATGATATCGATTAAATCATTTTCCTGTATACCAAAAAGCTCTAAAGGTATTTCTTTTAAAATCCCCGACTTTAAAATTTCACCGATAGGAGCGAGATTATTATCAAGCTTTAATGAAACCATATTATCATAAGAAACCTCTAATTTTTCAGCTAAAAGTATGATTTTATCTGTTTTTGGATACTTTTTCCCCTTTTCAATTTCATTTAAATATGATTTCGATAGGTCAGTTATTTTCGCCAACCCAAATAAAGATAAATTCTTATTTGTACGAGCCTGCTTCATTTTCAAGCCAAAAATCAGTTTGATATAATCCCTTTCTATGTTCATATTTCAAATGTAACCAAAAAAGAATAGACACCCAAAAAAATATTTTTCAATTTTAGCGTACGTTCGCTTGTTTTATAAAAAACTTTTTGTACTATTGCAATGTCGACATATAACATATTATTACTAAACCAACATTATTGTTAAATTTAAAATGCATTATCATGGATTTAAAAGAAGTATATTCGGAATATTTGTTAAATTTTACTAAAGAAGCTACCGAGCATTATCCGGGAATTTTAACTGATGAAGCAATGACTTTCTTGTCTGTACTTCATGAAAAATTCAATAAAGGGAGACTTACCCTCCTGAAAAACCGCGAAGATCAACAACTACTATTTGATAAAGGCGCTCTGCCCACTTTTCCCGTCGAGACCAAGAGCATTAGAGAAGGAAATTGGGAAGCTGCTAAAACTCCTGCAGATTTACTCGACCGACGCGTAGAGATAACTGGTCCTGTAGATAGAAAAATGGTTATCAATGCTCTGAACTCAGATGCAAAAACTTTCATGGCTGATTTTGAAGATAGCACTTCACCAACATGGAGTAATTTAATGACGGGACAACAGAATTTAAAAGACGCTGTAAATAGAACAATTACCCTTGAAGACACGAAAAAAAATAAAAAATACAGCCTGAATGAACAAACGGCAGTTTTAATCGTACGGCCAAGAGGACTTCATTTAAATGAGAAACATATTTTAATTAATAATGAACAAGCATCAGGGTCGTTAATAGATTTTGGACTTTACGCTTTTCATAATCATAAAAAACTTATTGATAATGGAAGTGCTCCTTATTTTTATATTCCAAAATTAGAGCACTACTTAGAAGCGAGATGGTGGAACGAGGTTTTTGAATTTACTCAAGAATATTTTGGTGTAAAAAACGGAACCTTTAAAGCAACAGTTTTAATTGAAACAATCACCGCGAGCTTTCAACTAGACGAAATAATATTCGAGCTAAGGGAACATATCGTTGGACTTAATTGCGGAAGATGGGATTACATTTTTTCTTATATCAAAAAATTAAGAAACAATCCAGCTTTCATTGTTCCTAATAGAGACCAAGTGACAATGACCGCTCCTTTTATGAGCGCTTATTCGCAACTTGTAATTCAAAGATGTCACAAACGTAACATTCACGCTATAGGAGGAATGGCCGCACAAATTCCAATCAAGAACAATGAAGAAGCTAATAAAATAGCTTTTGACAAAGTAATAGCCGACAAAGAACGTGAAGTCAAAAACGGCCATGATGGAACGTGGGTAGCTCACCCAGATTTAGTTCCTCTTGCAATGACAGTTTTTGATAAATACATGACTAATAAGAATCAAATTGATTTAAAACGCGATGATCTTCATGTAACGGAAGCTAATCTTTTAGAAACGCCTAAAGGAACAATAACTGAAGAAGGCATTCGAAAAAACATAAGCATATCTGTGTTGTACATCGCTTCTTGGCTAAATGGTCAAGGCGCAGCTGCACTACATAACTTAATGGAAGATGCCGCAACCGCAGAAATATCAAGATCGCAGTTATGGCAATGGTTACAAAACAAAGTGGTATTAGATAATCAAAAAGTGCTTTGTGAGAAATATTATCATCGATTAGCGATGGAGGAATTCGAAAAAATAAGAGAGAAAGTAGGTACTGAAAATCACGAAAAACAAAAGTATAAACTAGCGGAACAGCTGCTAGACATTCTAGTAGTAAACGATAAATTTATCGAATTTCTGACTATTCCAGGCTACAAATATTTATAAAGCATACAACACAACTATCAACAAACAACCAAAAAACTACAACGATGAAAACTACAGAAACAAGAATACAAGAATTAGTTACAGACTGGCTTACAAACCCAAGATGGGACGGAATTGAGCGACCTTACACAGCAGCAGAAGTTGTGAAATTACAAGGTTCGTACCAAATAGAGCACAGCGTTGCTCGTATTGGCGCTACTAATTTATGGAATAAATTAAACACTCAAGATTTTGTAGCTGGTCTGGGCGCGCTTACAGGAAACCAAGCTATTCAAGAAGTTGAAGCTGGACTTGACGCCATATATTTAAGCGGATGGCAAGTTGCCGCTGATGCGAATGTAGCTGGCGAAATGTACCCTGATCAATCCTTATATCCTGCTAATAGTGTTCCTCTAGTAGTAAAACGAATTAATAATGCACTTTTACGCGCAGATCAAATACAAGTTGTAAATGGAACTGCTGATAAAAAACAATATTTAGTACCTATTGTTGCTGATGCGGAAGCAGGTTTTGGTGGGAATTTAAATGCTTTCGAATTAATGAAAGCAATGATCGAAGCTGGTGCTGCCGGAGTTCATTTTGAAGACCAATTAAGTTCTGCTAAAAAATGCGGACATTTAGGTGGAAAAGTTTTAGTTCCTACACAAGAAGCCATTAACAAATTGATTGCCGCAAGACTTGCGGCAGATGTTATGGGAACGCCAACAATAGTTGTAGCAAGAACAGATGCTGATGCTGCAAACTTACTAACAAGTGATATAGATCCGCGAGATGCCAAATTTATAACAGGAGAAAAAACAGGAGAAGGTTTTTTCTATGTGAATTGCGGAGTAGAACAAGGAATTGATCGCGGATTAAGTTACGCTCCTTACGCTGATTTAATTTGGATGGAAACTAGTAATCCCGACTTAGATTATGCTCGAAAATTTGCTGAGGGAATACACGCTAAATTTCCTGGAAAAATGCTAGCGTACAATTGTTCACCCTCTTTTAACTGGGCTGCAAAATTATCAGTTCCTGAAATGGAAACCTTTAGAGAGGATCTTGCCGAAATGGGTTATAAATTTCAGTTCATTACTCTTGCAGGATTTCACGCCTTAAACACCAGTATGTTTGAATTATCAAAAGCATATAAAGAAAGAGGAATGGCAGGTTACTCTGAATTACAAGAACGCGAATTTGCATTGCAACAACATGGTTTCAAAGCCGTAAAACATCAAAGTTTCGTTGGAACCTCTTATTTTGATGCAGTACAAAACACAGTAACTATTGGAAAATCATCAACGACTGCAATGAAAAATTCTACGGAAGCTGCTCAATTCTAGCAACAACCATTTGTATTGATATTTTTAAACACTTCGAAATTTGATGTTTTTAAAAAAATGACAACTGAAATAAGCGCAGAAAATGAAATCTAAATTTTATTTTCTGCGCTTTCTCTTTTCTATTAAAATTTACCAAATGCTTCGCTCAAACCAATTTAATCTTAGTATTTTTGAGTAATTAAAAGTTTAAACTAAATTCTTATGAAATACCATCAAATTGAACGCAATCTATTTATAAAAAATCGCGCAAAATTCATGGCTCAAATGAAGCCAAAAAGTGTTGCGATTTTCAACTCTAATGATATTTATCCAGTTTCGGCTGATAGTACTTTACCTTTTGCACAACACCGCGACATATTTTATTTAAGTGGCGTTGATCAGGAAGAAAGCATTTTATTGCTTTTTCCAGATGCTCCTTATGAACATCAAAGAGAGATGTTATTTTTGAAAGAAACTAGTGCGCACATTGCAGTTTGGGAAGGCGAGAAATTAACTAAAGAGCGTGCATTTGAAGTCTCAGGAATCAAAACAGTTTATTGGTTACACGAATTTGAAAAAATCTTGTTTGAGATGATGACCCATTCTGAGACTATTTATATCAATACAAACGAACATTACCGCGCTACGGTAGAAACTGAAACTCGCGAAGCTCGTTTTGTAAAATGGTGGAAAGAAAAATATCCTGCGCATACTGTCGCTAAAAGTAATCCAATCCTTCAACGTCTTCGCTCAGTAAAAGAAACTGAGGAATTGGATTTAATCCAAAAAGCGTGTAATATCACTGAATTAGGTTTTAGAAGACTACTTTCATTTGTTAAACCAAATGTAACAGAGTATGAAATCGAAGCCGAGCTAATTCATGAGTTTGTAAGAAATCGTTCTAAAGGATTTGCTTATACACCTATCATCGCGTCAGGAAATAACGCTAATGTATTGCACTACATTGAAAACAATCAGCAATGTAAAGCCGGCGATTTAATACTATTAGATGTAGCTGCTGAATATGCAAATTATTCTAGCGATATGACTCGAACAATTCCAGTTTCAGGGAAATACACTAGCCGTCAAAAAGAAGTTTACAACGCAGTTTTACGTGTAAAAAATGAGGCTTCTAAAATGCTTACGATAGGAACATTGTGGAAACAATATCATATTGAAGTTGGTAAACTAATGACTTCAGAGTTACTTGGATTAGGACTCCTTGACAAGGCTGATGTGCAAAATGAAAATCCAGATTGGCCAGCATACAAGAAATACTTCATGCACGGAACTTCGCATCACATGGGACTTGACACGCATGATTACGGAATCCTAACGGAACCTATGCAAGCGAACATGGTTTTTACCGTAGAGCCGGGGATTTATATTCCAGCGGAAGGTTTCGGAATCAGACTAGAAGATAACTTAATCGTTCAGGAAAGTGGCGAGCCATTCAACATGATGCGAAACATACCTATTGAAATTGAAGAAATAGAAGATTTAATGAACGCATAATTCAGTAATTTATAAAGTATAAATCGGTTTGCAGCAATGTGAACCGATTTTTTTTTGGGCGCAACCCAACTTCCGTGAACTTCAGTTTGGTCGGGCTATCCACTACAAGTCCTCGCAACGCATAAAAATGCGATGCTGTGGGCTTTTCACTACTATCCCTTGCGCACTTCCACGAGAAAACATAAAATAATAAAACTCAAATTCTATACTACATCTAAAAAACTGTAACTTTATCTACCTAACAACGTCCTATTCAATACATATAGGATTAAGAACGTTTTTAAAAATTTAAAAAATAATCAATCTTCATAGCCCAGAAATACAAAATCTTAAACATAAAACCATGCAAGCACACGAAATCGATTATCACATATATGGCGAAGAAATGCAATATGTAGAAATAGAATTAGATCCACAAGAAATTGTAATTGCCGAAGCAGGTAGTTTCATGATGATGGACAACAATATTAAGATGGAAACTATCTTTGGAGATGGTTCTGTACAACAAAATACAATATTTGATAAGTTGCTAAGCGCTGGAAAAAGAGTACTAACTGGTGAAAGTTTATTTATGACCGCCTTTATCAATCAAAATAACGCAAAAGGCAAAGTATCTTTTGCTGCACCTTATCCTGGAAAAATCATTCCAATTAATTTGACTCAATACGACGGCAAATTTATTTGCCAAAAAGACTCTTTTCTCTGCGCTGCAAAAGGTGTATCTATTGGAATTGAATTTTCTAAAAAATTAGGTCGTGGTCTATTTGGCGGTGAAGGTTTTATTATGCAAAAAATAGAAGGCGACGGAATGGCATTTGTACATACAGGCGGAACTCTAGCTAAAAAAGAATTAGCAAACGGCGAAGTGCTAAAGGTCGACACTGGCTGTATTGTAGGTTTCACTAAAGATGTTGATTACGACATTGAATTTATCGGAGGAATAAAAAATTCAATCTTTGGTGGCGAAGGTTTATTCTATGCAACGCTTCGCGGACCAGGAACTGTCTACATACAATCATTACCTTTCAGTAGATTAGCTGATAGAATCATTGCTTCCGCACCACGAGCTGGTGGAAAAAGTCGTGACGAAGGAAGTTTGTTGGGCGGTTTAGGAAACTTACTTGATGGCGATAATAGATTTTAAATTATCAGTAAGTTCAGATTTTTCAACATTAAATATTCATGCTTACAAAGGTATGATTGCCATTTTTTTCAATACTAATTGGCAACTATATTAAAAAAATCTCCTTTAATCATCCACTTGATGCCATTCGTACTTCATCGAAATGACAAAGTAAAATGAATAAAGTAATAACCATTTTGTCTTTACATTAACTTATATATCTTCTATGGTTTAAAAAATTAAGCATTAGTTTTGTAAAAAAACAAACTTTGAAACAAATCCAATTTAAAAACACGCAAATTTCCTTTTCTGATACGGGGAAAGGAACTGCTATTGTTTTGCTTCATGGTTTTCTAGAAAATAAGAAGATGTGGGATTTCTACATCTCTGAATTTGCTAAAAAAAACCGAGTCATTGCAATTGATTTGTTAGGACATGGTGAATCAGAATGTTTGGGATATGTGCATTCGATGGAAGATCACGCAGATGCTGTTCAAGCCGTGCTTTCCGATTTACGCATTCGCAAAGCCATCTTTATTGGGCATTCAATGGGTGGATATGTAGCTTTGGCTTTTGCCGAACTATATCCTGAAAATACAAAAGGATTAGTTTTATTAAACTCTACAGCAAGAGCCGACAGCGACGAACGTAAAATAAATCGAGATCGTGCAGTAAAGGCTGTAAAGCAATCATTTATCAATTTTATTTCGTTGGCTATTGCTAATTTATTCAGTGAGAATAATAAGGAGTGTCTCGCTTTAGAAATTGAAAATGTAAAAAAGGAAGCGCTAAAAACACCTTTGCAAGGAATTGTAGCATCATTAGAAGGAATGAAAATTAGAATGGATCGTGAGGTCTTGTTGCATCTCACACCCTACCCTAAATTAATAGTATTAGGTGAAAAAGATTCTGTTTTACCCTATGAGGAAACTAAGGAACAATTAGAGAATACTTCAGTAAAATTGATTTCTTTTCCAGACGGACATATGAGTCACATTGAAAACCGCGATGAATTATTAGTTTTATTACTCTCCTTTTGCAAAAAGATTTAAAGCATTCCTTTTGACAGATAGCCTCTTTCAATCAATTCTTCTTTATTTATTAGATGAAACATTTTACCATCTTTCATTAACGCTAGCTTGGTGGAAACATCTATCACATTTTTATAATTATGATCTGTAATTATGATACCTTTTACTTTTGACTTCTCAGTTATTAGAGCATTTATATTTTCGATCATAATCGGTGACAAACCATTATATGGCTCATCAATTAAAACGAATTTGGAGTTATTATTTAAAATCAATTTGATTTCTAAGTAGCGAAGTTCTCCTCCAGACAAATGTTTGATTTTTTTATTTAATAAAGATTGAATCATTTCATCGGCATAAAATTCAACCAACTTTTCTTTACAAATAGACAATTGAATAGTTCGTTTTACGGATAAGGCATTTGGAATAAAATTGTCTTGTGGCAAATAACTAATTTGTTTCAGTAACGCACTCGTGTTAGCTTTGACGACACCATCAACTCTAACAAATTTAAAATCCGCAGATTCAATTCCGAATATTATTTTTAATAAAGTTGATTTGCCAGAACCGTTCCTGCCCAGAATACCAATAATATCGTTTGTTTCACATTTTAGATAAACATCAGAAATTATGATTCTTCCATCATATTGTTTTTGGACGCTATCAACTTCTAAAATATTTTTAATCATATTAACTTCAGAATTAAATTGATAACTAAAATCACAGCTACCGAAAAAATGAAATTCATAATAAAAGCGTAAAGCACTAAATGTACTTTTGAAATTCCGTTGTTATAGTAGAATAAATATTCGTTTTTAGCATTTACTTCTTTTATCAAAATAGTGACGCAGAAACCAAAAATTATAAGAACATATTTAAAGGTTTCAAATCCGCCAAATATCCAAGCCACAGTACTTAACGCCAAATTAATCATTAGCGTTGTTTTAAAGAATTCGAATATATTTGCCAGCTTTTTGATATTGCAATAAAATTAAATTTTTTCTAAAAACGGAATATTTACATCTAAAATCTCATTCAATAAAAGTGTAATTTGCTCTAAATATTGACTTAAAATTGTTTCATCAATAATAGAATTCATCTCTTTCTCTTCTTTAAATACAAATGGTAAAAATCCTGATTTTAAATTTTTAAACGAAATAATTCCAGCTTCAATTGGCTGCCCGTTAGCTTTCTCCTCAAACATATACGCATAAGCCAAAACCTGAATAATCTTGTCGCTCTTAATATCGTCCGTTAAACCGTTCCAGTTTTTTAATATTACGTTCGCCTTATCTACCTTTCCAGTTTTATAATCAATAATTCGAATCGTTCCGTTGCGTTCTTCAATTCTATCTACATTTCCTTTAATCAAGACTGGAAAAGGTAAACTACTGTGATGTAATGTGCGTTGATACGTTTGTTCTAAAGCAATTATTTTAATAGCATCACCGTTTTTAATACTCTCTAATTCTACTTTTAGAAAATTAGAAACATTTCGCTTTGCTACTTCAAAAGCTAATAAATTCCGACCTTTTTTTATTTCACCTTCTTTGTAAACAAGTTTAAATTGTTTGAGAACCTCAACGTCAATTTGCTTGAAACAGTTCAATATGTCACTTTCCGAGATAAATTTTCCAATGAATGGCTCATACAAAACTTTTAATGTTTCATGAATTATGGTTCCTAAAGTGTTCAAGGCAATATTCTCTTCCACTTCTTCCACTTCGCTAATACGCAATATTTTTTGGAAATAAAACTGAATAGGATTTCTAATATAACTCGTCAAAGCAGAAGGAGAAAATCCTTTCTCAGCAATTTCTTTTAAGCGCAACATCACACTTTCTGACTTTGGAATAATCATAGGTTGATAAGCGGTTTCAGGAAGAATAGCGTTGTAAATTTCGTGAGTTGTGTTATGGTTTGGTTGTTTTTCCACCTCGAGCTGCGTTATAAATCGGCTTTTTTCTCCTGCGTCTAATCCCTCACTTTCTGTATTATAAAGCAAGTAAATATTCTTAGCACGTTGAAGCAAGTGGTAAAAGTGGTACGTGTAAATAGCATCCTTTTCCTTGAAAGTAGGCAAACCTAACTCCCGTTTCACATCATAGGGAATAAAGGAATTTTGGGACTTTCCAGCCGGAAACTTACCTTCATTCATCGAAGTAACTATTACGGTATCAAAATCTAAAACTCTACTTTCTAATACTCCCATAATCTGCAGTCCATTTAAAGGTTCACCTTCAAAAGAAACTTCAGCAAGATCTATTACTTGTTTGTAAATTGCATAAAGTGTTTCAATCTTATCTATATGCTTATGTTTTGAGTAATACGTAATGAGTTTGTTGATAACTTTAAAAATTGCAAAAACGAAAGCTTTAGTAATTTTCTCTTCTTCACTGTCATTGCTTAAATTATTTTTTATCGTTTGTAATAATTGAGATATACTTTCTAAAACTGGAATAGAACCACTTTCCCATTTTTTAAATAATAATAGAAACAACTCCGACGGTATCACATTTAACTCCATCAATTTTTGATGCGTTATAAATGTGTAATTATTTTTATTTATTATTGCAACTAATGCTGCAGTTTTAGCATAAGGCTCAACTAGCGGATGCGTCAAAATATCTAAAACGTCTTTATAGTAAAGCACATAACTGCTGTTATTACGAGACAGCGCATTAGTGTGCATTTTAAATAATTTTGCAAGCAATATTTGAGCTGGATTATTTTTACTAGAATAACCCATTGTAATATTTAGCGCTCCAACGCTTGCAGGCAAAGAATATAAAAGTGGAACCAAAAGATTTTCATCTCCAAGTACAATTGCAACTTTATCTAATTTTCCTAATGGATTATCATTAGTTATATTCTCAATAATGCTTCCCGCAATTTTAGCTTGACCAATAGTTTTTGGAGTTCCTATTACATGAATATTCTTCGATTGAGAAAAATCATCTACAATCCATTCAAAAGGATTTGATTTATAATGTTTCCAGTTTTCTTTAAATCGACGCACAAACAATCCGGCATCATGATACGGATCATTTAGAAAAGTTTGATCCACATCCCAATAAATTTCAGCTTGGTCAGAAGCTATCAACTGCTGTATTATCTTTTCTTCAGCGGCATTCAGAGCATTAAATCCTGCAAACAAGAATTGCTTCTCTTGCACTGACTTTGTGAAATGGTTTAAGTTATTAACAGCTTCTCTATAAATTAAACCTTGGTACCCTATTCCCTTATTTAATAAGTGATCATATAAAGATTGATAGTATTTAGGTAATAATTTCCAAAAATCAACATATCTCTCTAATAAAGGAGTTTTATTTTTAACTTCAATTCCCCACTTTTTAATATCCTCAATATCTTTTAAATAGGAAAGAACGTGTGAAGGATCAAGAAGATAACGATCTATTTCATTAAAATCTTGCAGTAAAGTTTTAGCCCAATTTGCAAAAAGTTCAAAAGATTGCTGTTGCGACTTTTCGGTAATGGATAAATAGACTTCATAAAATTCGAAAAGCAATTCAATTGGATCAATAGTACGAATTCCAGAGATGTCTTGGACAAAATCTTCAATACTTATTATTTCTGGCGAAAGAATATTAGTATTTACTTGCTTTTTTAATGCTTCGATTAAGAATATCTTTGCGCGCTTATTAGGTAAGACGACAATTGTATTCGAAAGCGAATTAGAATACTTTTCAATTAAAACAGAAGCAATTTTATCTAAGAAAGAAATATTTATCATAATATAAAAATAAAAAAAACGCCCCGATAAATCGAGGCGTTTTCTATAAAAGTTTGAAGGCAATTATTTTTGTAAAATAACTTCTGTTCTTCTATTTTTTGCTTTACCAGCAGCAGTTTTGTTTGTTTCAACTGGTTTAGACTCACCATATCCAACAGCATTTAAGTTGCTAGATTTGATACCTCTTTCTAAAAGAGCGTCTTTAACAACTGTAGCTCTTTCTTCAGAAAGTGTTTGGTTGAAAGCATCTGAACCATCGCTATCTGTGTGTCCTTCAACACTAAATTTAGCGTTAGGATAGTTTTTAAGAATATTTGCCATAGCATCTAATCTAGCTGGAACATCAGCAGATTTGAAAGTAGATTTACCTGAATTAAAGTAGATTGCTCTAGCTTGAATTTTAAGGTTATCTAAAGCTTCAGTAGTTACTTCTGGACATCCTCTGTTACTAGCTGGACCAGCTACAGTAGGACAATCATCATCTTTGTCTAATACACCATCTCCGTCAGTATCCGGCCAAGGACAACCTGCGTTCTCTTTTGGACCTGCAACAGTAGGACATTTGTCATCTTTATCAGCTACACCATCTCCATCAGTATCAGGACAACCTTTTAAAGCAACTAAACCAGCAACATCTGGACAAGCATCATCTTTATCAGCTACACCATCTCCGTCAGTATCAGGACAACCTTTTAAAGCAGCTAATCCAAATTCAGTAGGACACTCATCTTCACTATCTTGAATACCATCTCCGTCAGTATCAGGACATCCGTTGAATTGCTTTAAACCAGCAACTTCTGGACAAGCATCATCTTTGTCATATATTCCGTCACCATCTGTATCTTTACCACCAAATTTGAAGATAATTCCAGCAGAATGTTGGAAGTGAGATGGAGCATCTGGAGTTCCAGAAGCATCTTCTCTATCTCCGAATGATTTTTTGTATTTTGATGCAAGCTCTAAACCTACATTGTCAGTAAACCATAATGTTAGTCCAGCACCAGGGTTTAATGTTCCGTAGCTACTATCACCAAAGAAAGTATAACCTCCACCAACAGAAAGAGAAGGATCAATCACTTTAGATTTAATTAGGTTCATGAAGCTATATTTAACTGTAGCGTCAATACCATAATACATTAAATCACCAGGATTAGAAACTACCATTCCTCTTGAATCATGACCAGGAGCAGTTGGATCAAATTTCACATACTTGTCAATCTTGTTTACAGATCCAGCAAGACCAAAAGAGAAATTATCCCCAACGTATCTAGATACAGATAAATAAGATACAGATGGAAGAACATTCCAGTTGTCTTTTACTGCAAATGGTTGAGAAAAATGACGATCAAGCCAATTATTTCCACCACCAGCACTTGTCCTAGTATCAACGGCATTAACTCCAAAAGAGATAGCCCAAGGATTGTTACTGTCTTGTGCTTGAGAACTTAATCCCATCACCATCATCACAGCAACAAAAATTTTGTTAAGATGTTTCATACTTAAATTTTTTAATTACAATTTAGTTAATTATAAGCAAAAGTAGTACGTAAATTTTAAACTACAAAATGAAATGTTAAAAAAAAGCCACAATGCCCACTAAAAGTGGGAATTATATAATATTTAACTCTTTTCCAGCTGCTGTAAATGCATCAATTGCCTTATCTATGTGAGCAGTAGTATGCGCCGCCGACAATTGTACTCTAATTCTTGCCTTATCTTTTGGCACTACAGGAAAAAAGAATCCTATAACATAAATACCTTTTTTCAACAACTCATTAGCCATTGTTTGAGATAATTTAGCATCATAAAGCATAACAGGTACGATTGCTGAATCACCATCAATGATGTCAAAACCAGCTTTTTTCATTCCTGCTTTGAAGTAATTTGTGTTCTCTTCTAACTTATCGCGCAATAAAGTATCTCTTTCTAAAATTTCAAAAACTTTAATTGAAGCTCCTACAATCGATGGTGCTAAAGAGTTAGAAAATAAATACGGTCGTGATCTCTGACGCAATAATTCAATAATTTCTTTTTTAGCGGTCGTGTAACCACCCATTGCACCACCTAAAGCTTTACCTAATGTACCAGTGATAATATCCACACGTCCCATAACACCTTTAGCTTCAAGCGTACCTTTTCCTGTTGCACCTATAAATCCTGCAGCATGACACTCATCAACCATAACCATTGCATCATATTTATCAGCTAAGTCACAGATTTTATCTAATGGCGCTACTAATCCATCCATAGAGAAAACACCATCTGTCACAATTAGTTTGAAACGAGTTCCAGCTTCAGTTGCTTTAATTAACTGCTGCTCTAAATCCTCCATGTTGCTATTTTCATAACGATAACGAGCAGCTTTACATAAACGAACACCATCTATAATAGAAGCATGATTTAAACTATCAGAAATAATACAATCTTCGGCTCCTAATAATGGTTCAAAAACTCCACCATTTGCATCAAAGGCAGCTGCGTATAGAATAGTGTCTTCTGTTCCGTAGAACTCTGCAATTTTTTTCTCTAATGTTTTATGAATATCCTGTGTTCCGCAAATAAAACGAACAGACGACATTCCGAAACCATGTGTATCCAATGCATCTTTAGCAGCTTGAACTACTTCTGGATGTGATGACAAACCAAGATAATTGTTAGAACAGAAGTTTAAAACTGTCTCGCCAGTAGAAATAGTAATTTCTGCTGCTTGTGGCGATGTAATAATTCTTTCCGATTTAAAAATTCCGTTATCTACAATTGTTTGAAGTTCCGTCTGCAGATGTTGTTGTATTTTTCCGTACATATTAATTTATTTATACATTCATTTATGCGAATAATTCATTTTAAAGCTACAAATTTACTACTTCGATTCCTTTTCCGATGTAAATAAGCGCTTTTTTAACAACCTTATAACCCATCGACTCAATTGCACTTTGATAATTGTCTAATTGTTGCTGGTATTTCACTTGATGTGTCCCCGTTTTATAATCAAGTAAAAACACTTCCTTATTCTTAGTTATTACCATTCGGTCAGGCTTTACAGTTTTTCCCTCCTTTTGAATTATGGTTTGCTCGTTCAAAATCTCATGCTTATCATCAAAATAGCTCTCCAACTCATTATGATTAATAATACTTAGAATTGTATTATAAACAATTTCACTTTGATTCTGTGTGATTAATCCACTTTCAATGGCTTTTACTAATGCTAAGTCTACATCAGTTTTTGATTTTACAAATGACAGAATTTCGTGAATAAGATTTCCATATTCAATAGCCTCCTGCTGCAAGGTTCCCCACATCAAAGCTTCTCTTTGTGCTATTTTTATATTCTTTGGATTTAAAACTTCTCGAACGAATGGAATCGTCTTAGAAGTATCAACATGTTTCTTTTTATTCGACAACTTGGTTTTGTCTCCAAATTCATAATTTAATTTTTCGACGTGGAAGTCGGCATTACTTTTAATATAATCAATAAAAAAAGTACACATGTTATTTGTTGGCACCTCACCTTTTCTAGATAAATTCATATTCGAAATTACATAAAGCTGCTCCTCCGCTCGAGTTAAGGCTACATACAAAACATTAATATTGTCTAATAACTCTTCCTGTTTTTTCAAATTATAAACTTCAGCGGCTTCATCGCCAAAACCTTCAACTGCACTACTATTATCAATCAAAACTTTGGGCAAACCAAAATCTTCTTCATCGGCATTAAGCCATAATTTATCTTTTGGCTTTCTATTGTAATCTTCTTCAGCAAAAGGAAATATAACAACAGGAAATTCTAACCCTTTTGATTTATGAATAGTCATAATCCTAACCGCATTATTTCCTTCAGGAGATGGAATACTAAATTTCTCTGCATTTTTATCCCAAAAACTTAAAAAGTCAGCTATTCCTGCTTGGTTTCGAATATCCCGTTCTAAAACAATGTCTAGGAAATATTGCACGTATGCATTGGTTGTATTGGAACTCAGAAATTTTGAGATTATAACTTCAACAGCCTCATATAATGATTTTTTTCGAATGTTTTCGAAAGAGAGCGCTACGTTGAAACTCATCAACCAGCTTTCAAAATCAACTTCAAGTTTTCTTTCCATTCCTTGCGCGATGAAATCATGAACTGGTAATTGATCTTGAATGTTTTGAGCTAAATATTGCAAAAAGTTAGCTTTTGCCTCTAAATCAGAATTGTTCTTTAAGTATTTCAATAAATGAATAATCAATCGGACTTCTGTCGCGTTTTGAATCATCAAGGTTTCTGACGACAAAAGTGGAATTTTTTGCTCTGTCAAATAATTAGCTATTGCGATACCCTGACTACGCTTTCTGGTTAAAATTACAATATCTTTAAATTCAAAACCTTCAGCTAATACAGTTTGTATTGTATTTAGAGTAGCTTGAACAAATAATTTGGTTTTATCTAAACCTTCATCTTCCACTTGGTTTTCAGTAGAATCCTCGGGTTTTTCTACTTTTGGAATGAAAGAAATGTTCACATATCCACCTGTTTTATTATTTGTTTTTTGGTGACTGTGATTAGCGTATAAATCTTTATAATCAGGATGTTCAAATTCATTCGACAACATTTTAAAGAAAGCATTATTAAACTCAATTACCTGCGAATAGGAACGGTAATTTTTATCAAGATGTTTTAGCTTTTTTTCTGGGTTATTGAATGGATTTTGATCTTTACTTAAATCTATAAATTGTTCTGCTTTTCCACCGCGCCATCTGTAAATTGACTGTTTTGGATCGCCTACAATCATCAAAGTTCCTTTTTCGCCATCTATTTCACTGGAGGTAGCATTATCAATTAACGGAATAAGGTTTTGCCACTGCATCTCAGATGTATCTTGAAACTCATCTATAAAAAAGTGACGATACCGCTCGCCTAGTCGTTCATATATAAAAGGAGCAGGTTGGTTTTGAATTTCTCTATGTATCAACGCATTAAATTCAGTAATAGAAAGTATGCTCTGTTCTGTTTGAATTTTCTTCAATTCATTACTAACCGTATTTAATAAGGAAAGTGGTGTGATATTTTTTAAAAATGCTTTATAAAAATCTCGTTTCTCAAATGCTTTATAAATTGTCGCTAAAATCTGAAGTAATTCAGGAATTAGGTTTTCAATAATTGCCCGGTCTTTAGCCGTTTTATTAATTTTTACATCATCAAATTCGTGATACGTTTTATTCTTTGGGTTAAACTTCCCTTCTTGAATACTAACCAAATGTTTTGGAAAGTAAGCTCCAGAAAATGACTTAACATCAATGCCGTTCTTATCAATTAGTACCAGTGCTTCTTCAGCCAGCGTAATGCTCTCTTTTTCTAAAACTTTGCAAGCCTCCGATAATTTTTGCTTGATAGCAACAAATTCAGAGATTGATTTATCTTGGAAATGAGTGATTTCATTCCGATTGTTTTCGTTTAAAATCAATCGACCCGTATCCAGAATTTCACGTGAAATATCCCAAGATTTATCATCATCAGTTTTCTCCATCGTGAAATCTACGAGTAACTTAGTCAACGTCTCATCTTCTCCAGCCTGTGCGATAATTGCATCAACAGCTTCGACTAATAAATTCTCAGTATCCAAGGTTACTTCAAAAGCCATTGGTAAGCCAAGATCATGCGCAAAAGCACGAATCACTTTGTGAGTGAATTTATCTATCGTAGAAATATCAAAAGCTGCATAATTATGAATTATGTGCTTTATGATTTGTTGTGATTTAGTTTTGATTTGGATAATAGAAAGACCTAGCGGCTCTTCCTCCCATTCTTCTGGTTTGTCTATTTTTCTAACGCCAGCAACCAAGTCTTGCATTAAATCCATTGCTTTATCGCTTGGCTCGTCTTTTGCAAATTCAGATAACCTACCTACTATTCGGCTTTTCATCTCATGAACCGCTTTGTTAGTAAAAGTTATGGCTAGAATATTGCGATAGGCATCATTTTTCTTAGCGACAAGAATAATTTTAAGATATTCTTTGACCAAAGCATACGTTTTACCAGAACCAGCTGAAGCGTCATATATAGAGAAGGAAGGTCTTTGCATTAAGATTTTTGATTTTTGATTAACGACTTTAGATTTCTGATGGAATCTCAACGTGTTATTTTTTCGGATACACTAGCCCTGATGGAAACGACATCCTTTCTTGCCGGAGTTCGGCGAGAAAGATATAGTGTACAGCAGGAAATAGCTCCTAAAAACAAACGTAATAATGAGTTGATTTTAAAATTTGGCTCTAAACTTCGGGATAAACCTTAAAAGTAGTATTTTTGCAGCATGGAAACAAATAGACAGAAAAAAATAGGTGGGGTTATCCAAAAAGATTTGGTAGATATCCTACAAGGTGAAGTGAGAAAAAACGGAGTTAGTAATTTGATAATTTCGGTATCCAAGGTTGTTGTAACTTCAGATCTATCTGTTGCTACTGTGCATTTAAGTGTTTTTCCACAAGATAAAGCAAAAGAAATATTAGAAGCGGTAAAGTCGAATTCTAAAACTATAAAACATGACTTATCGCAACGTGTGCGCTTACAATTGCGTAAAGTTCCGAACTTAGTTTTCTTCATCGATGATTCATTAGATTACATTGAAAAAATTGACAATGCTTTAGCAAATAGAGACAATCCAATAGAAAATAGAGATTTATTAGACAAACGCCGATTCCAATAAGATTTGAATTTCCCACTGTACGTAGCTAAACGCTATATTCTTAGTCATAGTAAAAACAACGCTATTAACATCATCAATCGAATTGCCAGCATGGGAATTATTGTAGGTGCAATGGCTTTGTTTGTCGTATTATCAGTGTTTAGTGGTCTGAAAGTTTTTAGTCTTTCGTTTACAAATGAAATCGATCCCGATTTAAAGATCAGTAGCACGCTGGGGAAATCATTTTTTATTTCTCCAACCCAAGAAAGTGAAATTAAGAAAATTGATGGGATTGCTTCGTACACTAAGATAATCGAAGAACGCGTTTTATTCACTTTTAATGGGAAACAAGATGTCACATACTTAAAAGGAGTTGATTCGAATTTCGTTAAAGTTAATGCAATTGAAAAAAAACTTTTTAATGGTCAATGGCTCAAACCAGATACTTATCAAGTTGTTGTAGGTTACGGAATCACTCAAAAATTCTCGATGGGACTGCTTGATTTTAATAACCAACTCGAAGTTCTGGTTCCAAAACCGGGACGAGGAGCGCTAGAAAATCCTGAACAAGCTTTCAACAAAACCGATATTATTCCTGTGGGAATTTATGCTATTAGTGAAGATCTTGATTCAAAATACGTTTTTGCAGATTTAGGATTAGCTCAAGAATTACTAGAGTACAGAACCAACCAAGTTTCAGGGATTGAATTCAAAATAAATCCTGCATCGAATGAAAATGACATCACCGATAAATTAAAAACAATATTCTCTAATAAAATTACAGTAAAAAACCGAGCGCAATTAAACGAGTCGCTTTATAAAATGCTAAATACAGAAAATATTGCTGTTTATCTGATATTTACTTTGGTGATTGTTGTAGCGCTTTTTAATTTAATTGGCGCGTTGATCATGATGATTTTAGATAAAAAAGGGAATTTAAAAACCTTATTTAATTTAGGAACTGAAATTAAAGATCTGCGTAAAATATTCCTACTTCAAGGAACATTACTGAGCGTTTTAGGTGGAATTATAGGCCTTACTTTAGGAATTATAATTGTGTTACTACAACAACATTTCCAGTTAATTATGATCACAGAAACTCTAGCTTATCCTGTAATTTTCTCCCTCGAAAATGTTTTAGTGGTAATGGGTACAATTGTAACTTTAGGATTCTTAGCTTCATTGATCGCGAGTAGCCGAGTGAGTAAGAAGTTGTTGGAGTAAGGGTTTTTGATTTCTTCGTCAGTTCGAGCGAAGCTCTCGGGTGAAGATTAAAGATTTCTGATTTCAAATTTATAAAAAAAAATTAAACCACCTCATAACCCATATACGCTTCTTCAATTTCATTCAATGCAGCGAATAATTCTTCAGGTTTATCTAAAGTTACTAATTGTTGTTTGTGGGGTTTAAAAGAATGAATTCCTTTGAAATAATTAGTGTAATGCGGACGCGTTTCTACAATTCCAAGACGCTCTCCTTTCCATTCCATTGCCCAAGTTAAGTGATCCCCGATCGCTCGGATATGCACTAATTTTCTCGTTATGGATAGCGCGTAATTGCATTCCGTGCCCATAAAGTTGAGCAAGTAAACAAAAAACTACAACCCTAAAAAAATTGTAGTTATTATTATTTTTGAGAAAAAAATGATAACAAAATATAAAGCTACAACAACAGACCAAGCCTATTTTATAACCATAACAACTGTGGGTTGGGATAGATATTTTTACAAGATTGAATCAAAAATATGTTATTACTAACGCATTAAAACATTGTCAAGAAAAGAAGGGTTTAGAAATATATGCCAATTGTTTAATGTCTAGTCATTTGCATTTATTGTGCAAAGGAACGGATGGTTTTATTTTATCTGACATTATGCAAGATTTCAAAAAGTTTACTTCCAAATAAATCCTAAAAGCCATACAAGAAGAACCCAATCGCTCGGATATGCACTAATTTTCTCGTTACGGATAGCGCGGAATTGCATTCCGTGCCCATAAAGTTGAGCAAATAAACAAAAAACTACAACCCTAAAAAAATTGTAGTTTTTATTATTTTTGAGAAAAAAAATGTCAACAAAATATAAAGCTACAACAACAGACCAAGCCTATTTTAGAACCATAACAACTGTGGGTTGGATAGATATTTTTACAAGATTGAATCAAAAATATGTTATTACTAACGCATTAAAACATTATCAAGAAAAGAAGGGTTTAGAAATTTATGCCTATTGTTTAGTGTCTAGTCATTTGCATTTATTGTGCAAGGGAACGGATGGTTTTATTTTATCTGACATTATGCGAGATTTCAAAAAGTTTACTTCCAAACAAATCCTAAAAACCATACAAGGAGAGCCCGAAAGCCGGAGAGAATGGATGCAAGATTATTTTCAAAAATCTTGTGAACACATCAAAAAAGAGCAAAAATATAAAGTTTGGCAAGGTGGTTATCATGCCGAAATTGTTGAAAGTAATTGGTTTATAAAACAAAAAATTGAGTACATTCATAATAATCCAATTAAAGATAAAATTGTAACACTTCCCGAAGATTATTTTTTTACTTCACCAAGAAATTATGCGGGATTAGAAATTGTTTTGATAGATTTGTTTTAGTTTCCAATTGTAATGGGCACGGATTGCAAATCCGCGCTATCGGGGTAAGTTTTCTGATTTCAGATTGAGGATTAACGATTTTTGATTTCAGATTTTATAACTACAATTTAAACTACCTCATAACCCATATACGCTTCTTCAATTTCATTCAATGCAGCGAATAATTCTTCAGGTTTATCTAAGGTTACTAATTTTTGTTTATGAGGTTTGAAAGAATGATTACCCGATCGCTCGGATATGCACTAATTTTCTCGTTACGGATAGCGCGGAATTGCATTCCGTGCCCATAAAGTTGAGCAAGTAAACAAAAAACTACAACCCTAAAAAAGTTATAGTTTGTTGTTTTAAGAACAGTTATATTTACAATAAAAATAGGTAGAAAATATAAATTTACGAAAAGGAGGAGTTAGTTTTGGGAGTTTTATTGTGTTCTCGAGCGGGACGCTCGCGCTAGCGGGGAGTTTATTACAACTCATATTTAGACTTTAAAGAGTTTAAAAACTCAAATGCATCGCCTCCCGAATTTGGATTTTTATTATGTCCAACTAATCTTTTATCTAATTCTTTTTTTTGATTTTCTGTCAAAGTAACTACATCAATTTCATGTAATAAAAAATCTTTCACTTTCTGAATAACAGAAGCGTCATTAATACTTTGAAGCAAGTCAATTAAAAAATATTTTTCTGATTGAACACTTATGATGAATTCTGTTTACAACATATATAACGAAAAAAGCTGAAATTTAAACTACCTCATAATCCATATACGCTTCTTCAATTTCATTCAATGCAGCGAATAATTCTTCAGGTTTATCTAAGGTTACTAGTTTTTGTTTATGAGGCTTGAAAGAATGAATTCCTTTAAAGTAATTAGTGTAATGTGGACGCGTTTCAACAATTCCTAAACGCTCTCCTTTCCACTCCATCGCCCAAGTTAAATGATTTCGAACCGCTTCTACTCTATCAATCACTGTAGGTTTTGCTAAATGTTCTCCCGTTTTCATGAAATGTTTGATTTCATTAAAAATCCAAGGATAACCTATTGCAGCGCGACCAATCATGATTCCGTCAACACCATATTTATTTTTATATTCTAATGCTTTTTCTGGGGAATCGATGTCTCCATTTCCAAAAATAGGCATCGTAATTCTAGGATTATTTTTCACTCTGGCAATGTGCGACCAATCCGAATGTCCTTTATACATTTGGGCACGAGTTCTAGCATGGATACTTAAAGCAGCAACACCTATATCTTGTAACCTTTCGGCAACTTCATCAATATTAATAGAACTATCATCCCAACCCAAACGGGTTTTTACGGTAACCGGCAAATGCGTACTATCGATAACTGCTTTCGTTAAACGAATCATCAAATCGACATCTTTCAAAACTCCTGCTCCTGCTCCTTTACAAACTACTTTTTTTACAGGACAACCATAATTGATATCAATTATATCTGGATTTACAGCAGAAACAATTTTAGAAGACATGGCCATCGCTTCTTCATCTCCACCAAAAATTTGGATTCCAACAGGACGTTCGTAGTCAAAAATATCTAATTTCATTCGGCTTTTAATGGCATCACGAATTAAACCTTCCGAAGAAATGAATTCCGAATACATTAAATCAGCACCATGCATTTTACACAATCTGCGATAAGGCGGATCGCTCACATCTTCCATAGGTGCGAGTAGTAAAGGGAAATCAGGTAATTCTATGTTGCCAATTTTGACCATCTGCTTAATTTTTGTGCAAAATTACAACTTTCAACTCAAGACTAAAAAATTTTCTTTTCGGTCAAGTATTTCCAGTAGCGTTTCGGGACATGTTGTAAGTGCAATTTTGTATTTTTTCTTTCTTTTATATTCGTGTGATCGAAATATTCCCACCACAATTTTTGGTACTGGATTTCAGAATCCGAGAAAACGGAACTACTTTTATCATCAATTAATTTTAGATCTAAATCTAAAGACACTATTTCGACATTTTTTAAATCATAAAAAACACCGTATTTCCTTCGAATGTCATAAATAAGCCATTTTTGATCTTGATATCTATTTTTGAAATGATTCATTATTAAAGTTAAGACATCAAAATCCGGATCAATTTTAGCGAAGTAAATTCCGTCTTTCAACAATTCGAATCTAATAAAAGCTTCCATTCTGTGTTTTTCTCTACCTACACTTTTTGTTAATTGTGATACTTGCAAAACAGCATCATTAGAAAAATCCTTCATGATGTTCTTGCTTTTATTAGCCAAAGCGTAGTTGATGACTTTAAATAAAAGATCTTCAACACCCACTTTCTCTGATAAAAAAGCATAAATTAAAGTCCGAACTCCATCATTTTGTAATTGATCAGTCAGTTTTTTTATAACCCGATCAGACTTTGTAATATCTGTTACAATTTCTATGGGAGTAGCAAAAATATTTTGCTGCGAATCGTCTTTTTTAATAATTTGTGGTTCTTGATATTTGAATTCGAAAATTTCAAAAACAGTAGTTAGAAAACCTTCAAAAGTACTATCGTAAGAAAGAATCGTCATTGAGTAATGATAATTGGTTGCTAAAAGGATTTTCGAATTTAGATTTGGTGTCAGACAAAATTATTTCTTTTAAGTTCAAAGCATTTAAAAACTTAAGATGTGAATTCTCATTACTTACTGAAATAAAATATCGAGCCCGATTAACAGCCACGCCAATTTTCTTGAGATGATCTAAATTTAAATTTGTAAAACGCCTCGATTGAACAATCTTATGCGCAGACTTCACTCCAATACCAGGTACTCGCAAAATCATTTCTAAAGATGCGTTTTGAATAATCACAGGAAACTGAGTAATATTGCGCAATGCCCAACTCATCTTTGGATCTACTTCTAAATCTAAAAACGGATTATTTTTATCCAAAATCTCATTGGCTTTAAAGCCATAAAAACGCATTAACCAATCCGCTTGATACAATCTATTTTCTCTAACCAAAGGAACTTGAGCACCTATTGCCGGCAATCTAGCATCATTCGAAATAGGGACATAACCCGAATAATACACGCGTTTTAAATCAAAATTTTTATAAAAATGATCTGCAACTTGAATGATTTGAAAATCATTTTCTTGAGCAGCACCCACAATTACTTGTGTGCTTTGTCCTGCAGGAGCAAATTTTGGCGTGCTTTTAAATTTTTTCTTTTCTTCTTTATATTGAATAAGCTCACTCTTAACAAAACCCATCGGTTTGATCATGTCTTGGTGATTCTTGTCTGGGGCTAGAAGTTTAAGTCCCGATTCTGTTGGTATTTCAAGATTCATACTTAATCGATCCGCATACAATCCAGCTTCCCGCATTAAATCATCAGATGCACCGGGAATACTTTTTAAATGTATGTATCCGTTAAAATTATGTTCGAGACGTAATTTCTTGGCTACGCGAACAAGGCGCTCCATAGTATAATCGGCATTTTTGAAAATTCCTGAACTTAGAAATAAACCTTCAATGTAGTTTCTTCGATAAAAATTAATTGTTAAATCAACGACTTCTTCTACAGTGAATGCCGCGCGTTGAATGTCATTACTTTTGCGAGTAACACAATAAGCGCAGTCATAAATACAGAAATTAGTAAGTAGTATTTTAAGTAACGAAACACATCTACCGTCTTCCGTATACGTATGGCAAATTCCCGTTGCCGATGAATCTCCTAATCCTTTGTTTTTATTTTTACGATTCCCACCGCTAGAAGAGCATGACACATCGTACTTAGCAGCATCTGCTAGAATTTCAAGTTTTTCTTTTACTTTTTCGTAATTCAATAGAAGTTTTTTATAGATTTTATACTGCAAAATTAAGTATAAAATTTTGCGTAACTACGTAAGAATTAGTTAATTTAAAAGTCACAAGATGTTAAAATTTAATGCCAATTAAATACACAAAATTGTTAAAAACTTTACCTTATATTTGCACATTAAATGCAGTCGCATTTGGATTTAAAATTGACAGACACAGAAGATGAAGCATATTAGAAATTTTTGCATTATTGCACATATTGACCACGGTAAAAGTACGCTTGCTGACCGTTTACTTGGCGCAACTCAAACAGTTACGGCTCGTGAAGAAAAGGCACAATTGCTAGACAGCATGGATCTAGAGCGTGAACGTGGTATCACAATAAAAAGTCACGCAATTCAAATGGAATATACATACAAAGGGCAGGAATATATCTTGAACTTGATTGATACTCCAGGACACGTAGATTTCTCTTATGAAGTTTCTCGTTCTATAGCCGCTTGTGAAGGTGCGCTTTTGATTGTAGACGCAGCACAAAGTATACAAGCACAAACGATTTCAAATTTATATTTGGCTTTAGAAAATGACTTGGAAATTATTCCAGTTTTAAATAAAGTTGATTTACCCTCTGCAAATCCTGAAGAGGTTTCTGATGATATTATTGACCTATTAGGTTGTGACTTAGAAGATATTATTCATGCTTCAGGGAAAACCGGATTAGGTGTTGAAAATATTTTAGCAGCAATTATTGAAAAAATTCCACCACCAAAAGGAAATGTTGATGAGCCTTTACAAGCTCTTATTTTTGACTCACATTACAATCCGTTTCGTGGAATAGAAGTTATATTCCGTGTTAAAAACGGACAAATTAAAAAAGGCCAAAAGATTAAATTCATGGCCACTGGAAATGAATATTTTGCTGACGAAATTGGTACTTTAAAGTTAAACCAAGTTCCGAAACAAGTGATATCTGCAGGAGATGTGGGTTATTTAATTTCTGGAATTAAAGAAGCAAAAGAAGTAAAAGTTGGTGATACACTAACTGACGCTAAAACGCCAACAACCAATATAATTACTGGTTTTGAGGACGTAAAACCAATGGTTTTTGCTGGAATTTATCCAGTTGATACTGAAGATTATGAAGAGTTAAGAAACTCAATGGAGAAATTACAACTGAACGATGCTTCGCTTGTATTTTTACCGGAAAGCTCGGCTGCTTTAGGATTTGGATTCCGTTGTGGATTCTTAGGAATGTTGCACATGGAGATTATCCAAGAGCGTTTAGAGCGTGAATTTAATATGACAGTGATTACAACTGTTCCCAACGTTTCTTATTTGGCTTACACCAAAAAAGATCCTACAACACCGCTTATCGTAAACAACCCTTCAGATTTGCCGGAGCCTTCGCGCTTAGACCATGTTGAAGAACCTTTTATCAAAGCTACTATCATTACTAAGGCTGACTACGTAGGAAACGTAATGAGTTTATGTATCGAAAAACGTGGCTTGATTACAAATCAGACTTATTTGACTACAGAACGTGTAGAATTAACTTTTGACATGCCGTTAGCAGAAATCGTATTTGATTTTTACGACCGTTTGAAAACAGTTTCTAAAGGATATGCTTCTTTTGATTATACACCAATAGGAATGCGAACTTCAAACTTAGTAAAAGTAGATATTTTACTAAATGCTACGATAGTAGATGCTTTATCTTCTTTGATGCACACGGACAATGCTTACTCGATAGGTAAAAAAATGTGTGAAAAATTGCGAGAATTAATTCCGAGACAGCAGTTTGATATTCCTATTCAAGCAGCTATTGGGGTAAAAGTTATCTCTCGTGAAACTATTAAAGCATTGCGTAAAGATGTAACCGCAAAATGTTACGGAGGAGATATTTCTCGTAAACGTAAATTGTTAGAGAAACAGAAAAAAGGTAAAAAGCGTATGAGATTAGTTGGTAATGTTGAGATTCCGCAAGAAGCATTTATGGCGGTTTTGAAATTGAATGACTAATCCCCCTAACCCCCGAAGGGGGAACTAGGAGTAAATATAGAAACCTGATGATGTAAAAATTATCAGGTTTTTTGTTAAAACACATCCGTGCAAAACGTAGGTACAAATCTTTGTACCTTTGCACTTTTAAAAATAATTTAAATAAAAAATGAGCGAAGTTTGATTGCTTCGTTTCTCGCAATGACTATGATAGAAGATAAAAACCCACAACGTACTAGCATCGCACAATTAGGCGAATTCGGACTAATAGATCATTTAACTAAAAATTTTAAAATAAATCAAGCTTCTACTTTAAAAGGAATTGGAGATGACGCTGCTGTTTTAGATTTTAAAGACAAGAAAGTAGTTGTTTCCACTGACTTGTTGATTGAAGGAGTTCATTTTGATTTGGCATACATGCCGCTAAAACATTTGGGGTATAAAGCAGTGGTTGTAAACATCTCTGATATTTGCGCTATGAATGCAAAAGCGACACAAATTACGGTTTCTGTTGCAGTTTCAAATCGTTTTCCATTAGAAGCCTTAGATGAATTATTCGCCGGAATTACACACGCAGCAACTGAATACAATGTTGACGTTATAGGTGGAGATACTACCTCATCACAAAAAGGACTAATAATAAGCATTACCGCAATTGGTGAAGCTGATGAAGATGAAATCGTTTATAGAAACGGTGCAAAACAAACTGATCTTTTAGTAGTTACTGGAGATTTGGGAGCCGCTTATATGGGATTACAAGTTTTAGAACGCGAAAAACAAGTATTCCAAGTTAATCCAAATTCACAACCAGATTTAGATGCTTATACTTATTTAATAGAGCGACAATTGAAACCTGAAGCTAGAAAAGATGTTCGAACTTTACTTCATGCTTTAGAGATTAAACCGACTTCAATGATTGACATTTCCGATGGACTATCATCAGAAATTATGCATTTATGCAAGCAATCAAACGTGGGTTGTAATTTGTATGAAGATAAGCTGCCTATTGATCCACAATTTATAAACGTGTGTGAAGAATTCAATATTGATAGTACAACAGTAGCTATAAATGGCGGTGAAGATTACGAATTGCTTTTCACTATTGCTATGGAAGATTTTGAGAAGATTAAAGGAAATCCAAATTTTACTATTATTGGTCACATGACACAAGAAAGTGAAGGAGTTCACTTAGTTACTAGAGCCAACACAAAAATTGCTTTAAAAGCACGTGGATGGAACGCATTAGAAGAGTAGATTTTTTAAATAGAAAGCATAAAAAAACGGCATTTCAAAATGCCGTTTTTTTATGCTTTCTAAATTCTTAAAACAGTAAACCTTTATTTTTAGCTTCCTTAACTAAATCAAAATCACTACCATCAACAACTTCTAATAATTCTTTCAACTTTATTTTCCTTTGTTTTATTGCGCTTATTGAGATCGGTATATATTGAGTCATATCATTGATATCCGTACCTTTTGATAAATGAAATAAAATTTGCTTGTCAAACTGATCAATTTTTATGATTTCTGTTTGCGATTGTCTTAACATTTTTATTACAGATTTACTGTAATAGTTATCGCCTTTAATGACCTTATCGAATGCAAAAATTAATTCATCGAATGTTAAATCATTTTTGATAACTAATCCGCTAGGATTTATAGTTTTTATTAGTGTTTCTATCTTTAGTAATTCAGTGTACATCGTAAGCAAAATAATTTTGCAATTTGGCATGTATTCAGATATTAACCTTGCTAAATCTTCTCCTGAAAAGATACCTTTTTCTTCATAACTTGGCATGCTAATATCCAAAAATGCAATATCAAAAGCTTCAGTTTCTGTATTTGTAATTATATTATATCCTGATTCGCAATCTTTAGCTTGTTCAATAATAAATTCAAATTGGTCTGGTTTAAAGCGCGTAATTGCATTTTTGTACCCTTGAATAATGAACGGATGATCGTCAACAATTAAAATTCTATTCTTTGATCTTCCATTACGTGAATCAGTTATCATATCTTGTGTAGCACCCATTTTATTCTATTGGTAACGTAACTGTTATAATTGTTCCTTGTCCTTTTTCCGATTTAATATCGACAACACCATCACATTCACTAGTGCGGAAAAGTATGTTTTGAATTCCAATACCTTTTTTAGCCGTTTTTACATTAAAACCGATTCCATCATCGCTGATTTTCAAAATTATATAATTATCTTTTTTTTCAAATTCAACTCTGATAGTATTTGCTAGCGCATATTTATTAATATTTTGTAATGATTCTTGAAGAATACGATACAAATTAATTTTTTTTGAATTACTAATTAACTCCCATTTAATAGTAGAATCAATACTAGAAATAAATTTTGGCTTGTAAGTTTTTTTCTGCTCTTCGAATAATTCATCAATGATAGCAACGAAGTTATTGATTAATTCCGACTTCTCTCTGTTTAAGTCATGAGAAATTTCACGAATATCTTGCTCAATATTTTTTAATTCTGATAAGTAATTGGTTCTCTGAACCACTGCATCCTCATCCTGAAATGCATTTAATCCGTCTAAATTCATTCGGACGCCAAACATCCGTCCCAAAACACCATCATGAAGTTCCCTTGCAACTCTATTTTTCTCTTTAATTCTATTGGTTTCAATTGTGTTTTGCTGTGAGATCATTAAATTGTAAATATCCTCATTAGCTATTTGCTGTTCTTGTTTGAATAATAACTCTCTATTTTTAGCTTTTTGTGTTTTGATGGTAAAAATGAATAAACCTAAGATTCCTAAACCACCAAATAAATAAACCAAATTTCTATTTTGTTCTAATAGATCTGTGTTCTCACTTTTTATTTGATCCGTCTCGTACTCAATGCGAGTGAATTTTTCACCCATAGTGCGCTCTGCTTTTTGCAAGCTGTCATTAACATGAATATATTCTTCAGTGTAATATGCTGCTTTTTGTGGCTCTATAGTAGAAAGTCTTTTAAGAGCTAACAAAACGCTTCTATAATTTTGAGAAATTATGGACTCTTTAAGCGACTCTTCAGCGTACTGCAATGATCTTACTGAATCCTTTTTAAATGCAAAATATTCTGACAAACGCATTTTACTAACGATAATACCAGAAGTTAAGTGTAAACTATCCCTAAATTTTAATGCATAAAAAAACTGTTCAGGCAAACCTTCAAAATCTCGGATTTTAAATTTTGAATATGCTAAATTATCTAATAACATAGCATATACAAACGGCTTATCCGTTTTTAAATTCTTTTGCTCTAGCCCTTCTTTGAAATAACGCAACGCTTTATCATGTTTGTTCATATTCTGATAGACATAACCTATATTATTAAGAGATGTCGCTTTTGCTTGAAAGACTGCTTCCACAATATCATTGTCAATGGAAGCTAAAGCTTTAGAATTATATTCAACTGCCTTTTCATACTCACCAATCTCATTATAAATTACACCTAACATATTATATGATTCATAAACTACATCACTTTTTTCTTCTCCTTTTACAGCTCTTAAAGCATTAAAAACAGCTATCTCACTACCCAAAAAATCACCAGCATTAAATTGTAGCAAAGCTTTATTTAATTTAGTTTTTGCTAAATTGTAATTATCATTTCGTTGCAAGTACATTTTTTCTGCTTTAGAATAATAGATAAACGCACTATCTGAAACCGTCTGAAGTAAATAAAAATCCCCTAGATATGTATAAGCTTTGAGTTTACTAACTGTATCATTATTTGCAATTGCTTTTTCTAAAATTATGTCAACCGTTATTTTGAAATTCTTCCAATCGTCCATGTTGTAATAACGATTCGCCACTTTAAACAAGTTAACTGTATTCAGAGAGTCACTAGGTTGATCAATTACAATTGAAAAGGCTTTCCGAGTAAAATCTTCTCTTTTTTCTCGCGACAAAGTAAAATCATTTGCCATTGAAAGATAAGAGGAAAGACTATCCTCTGAAGAATTGATTGTTGTGTTGAATTTGCTTTTTTGATTACAACCAAAAACAGCAAATGCTAGAAGTATAAATACGCAATAAATATTTTTCAATCGGTGTTTTGAATTTTACCAAAAATAGCAAAAGAATTTATATAAAAAAAAAGCTATCAATAAAATTGATAGCCTTTAAAATATATTAGTTAACATAAAACCTTACTAGTCCACTTTTTTGTTTCCGCCAACTGCACCAGCACCAATTATATCTACTTTCTTATTTCCTCCTACAGCGCCAGCGCCTATAATATCTACTTTCTTATTTCCTCCTACAGCACCTGCTCCTATAATGTCTACTTTCTTATTTCCTCCTACAGCACCTGCACCTACAATCTCTACATTACCATTAGCATCAATAACTATTATTGGATCTGTTTGATTTGAAGTGAAAGACGTTAAAGCGATTGCTAAAGAGAATAATCCGATTGTTAAGATTGACTTTTTCATAAATCTGGGGTATTATGTTGTTGTTTGTTTGTTTGTTTTAGGAATCACTTAAATTGCGAATCCTTTCGTAAAACTACATAAGCATCATAATTTATCGGTGTAAAAAACAGTGTATATGGTGAATTGCATCCAACTAGTAGTGAATGGCATTCAAATTATGGTAAGTGATTCATTTTTAAATTTCTAGGTAATTTCCGCTAGAAAGATCAGAAATAATCAGATCAATATTTTTCTTGTAGGATTTAGAGAAAGGCAGCTTAACTGCGCTACTTTTAATGTAGCAAAACGAGTTACCATTATGTATTCTCGAAATGTAGTTTCGATTTACAATATAACTATTGTGTATTCTAATGAAAGGATAGGATAAGACCGTTTCAAAATGTTTAAGCGTCTTAAAAGCAGTAGTTATTTCGCCATTATATAAGTAAATATCCGTGGAATTATTATCAGCACGCAAATAAGCAATGTCTTTTGCATCAATATATCGATAATCACCGTAAGATTTTATACATAAAATTAAAGATTGGTCATGAATAATCTGCTGCTGTTGCGGAATAAAAATTGGTTTCAGCACATTAGTACTTACCTTATATGAATTGTTTTCCCTTTCAATATTTGACTTTTTCAGCTTTAAAATCAGTTTTATAAAATCGATTCTTTTGAGTGGTTTTAAAATATAGTCTGTCACTCCATATTGAATAGCATCAAATGCCAAATTCTTCTTTCTAGTAGTTATTATAATTTGAGGGATTTTATTTAAATATCTGTGAAGCTCATTTATTAATAATAATGATAAATTACTCTTTGGATTATGAGGGTCTATTTCTAAAAGTACTAATTGTGGCTCCTGTTCTAGGATAAGATTGATTCCGCTTTCATATGTGTTTGCAGCTGCCAGAAATACAAGTTCTGAAAAAGAGTCGGCCATGCGTTTCGTTTCCAAAACACCTTCTTGACTATCATCAATAATAACGTAGGAATAATTAATCAATGGCTTGTCGTAGAATTTTTAGGCATTATTACATTAAATATTTAAAGTGAAATACACTTTAAAGCATTAAGTTAACAGGAGAATTGACTTTAACTGAGTGACAAAAAATATCGCTGCAAGAAAAAAACCTATTTAACATTCTAAAAATAAGCATTTAACCATTTTTACAATAATTGTTGTCCAAATGTTTTTTCTAGATGTTAAAATATTCGGCTAAAGTGCAAATATATCCGATAAACAGCATTTTATCTATTTAATACGTAAAAAAATAAATTACATTTTATTAGATTAATCCTACTCGAAATTTTTCGTACTAAAAATAACTCCTCTAAAAAATAGCAATTTTGATAGTGTTATTAATAATCTTGCAAGCCTTCATATGCTATTTAACCAAATTTTACAAATCACTCGCAGAACAATGATCTAAAAAATAAAGCACTAAAAATACTTGGAACTAAATATTATTTTTTACAAATTTATCTTACTTTTATCAAAAATTTACTACTATGAAAAAACTATTTATTCTTTTATGTGCAAGTTCTTTTTTATCAGGCTTTGCTCAAGAAAAAGAGACAACGGAATTTAAAAGAAATGAACTAAAGGGAAATGCATTAATGTTAGTGCTTGGTGCATTTGAAGGTACATATGAAAGAATTTTGAACGAAGAATCAGCTGTAGGTGTTTCACTATTTACTTCATATGATAAAAATATTGATACTAAATTTAGTTTAACTCCCTATTACCGTTTCTATTTTGGAAAAAAAACAGCTGCTGGATTCTTTGCTGAAGGTTTTGGTATGTTAAACAATTATGATTTCAGCACCTACAATTATAATAATGGTGTAAATCCAACTAATGATGAAGGAAATGTTACCGACTTTGCTCTTGGTTTTGGAATAGGCGGAAAATGGATAACAAAAAGAGGTTTTGTATTTGAAATCAATTCGGGAGTAGGTAGAAACCTACTTAATAATGAAAGCAGTTATAACGATTTTGAAATCGTTGGTCGTGGAGGAATTTCTCTAGGATATAGGTTCTAAAAAAATCTAAAATTAAAAAATCCCAAATTCTTTAAAAATTAGAATTTGGGATTTTTTTTATTTTTTAAATATTACATTTTCATCAACCAGTTTTTAATAGAAACTTCGTTTTCGATAATTAATTTCAAGTCTGAAATACTTACACGATCTTGTTTCATTGTGTCTCTATGACGAATAGTAACCGTTTGATCTTCTATAGTTTGATGATCAACTGTAATACAAAATGGAGTTCCTAGTGCGTCTTGTCTTCTATAACGTCTTCCTACTGCATCCTTTTCATCATATGCTACAGCGAAATCCCATTTTAAGTCTTCTATGATTTTATGAGCAATTTCAGGTAACCCATCCTTTTTAACTAATGGTAAAACTGCCGCTTTTGTAGGTGCTAAAACTGATGGTAATTTCAATACTGTTCTAGTAGATCCATCCTCAAGCGTTTCTTCTTTTAATGAAGTTGCAAAAACAGCCAAGAACATTCTGTCTAGTCCTACAGAAGTCTCTACAACATAAGGAACATAATTCTGATTTAATTCCGCGTCAAAATATTGTAATTTTCGTCCTGAAAATTGTTCGTGTGCTTTTAAGTCAAAATCTGTACGAGAGTGAATTCCTTCTAGTTCTTTAAATCCAAAAGGGAAATTAAACTCAATATCAGCAGCAGCATTAGCGTAATGCGCTAATTTTTCGTGATCGTGAAAACGGTAATTTTCTCTTCCTAAACCTAAAGAAAAATGCCATTTTAAACGAGCTTCTTTCCAGAATTCATAATGCTTCATCTCTTCTCCTGGGCGAACAAAAAACTGCATTTCCATTTGTTCAAACTCACGCATTCTAAAAATAAATTGTCTCGCTACAATCTCGTTTCTAAAAGCTTTTCCAGTTTGTGCAATACCAAAAGGAACTTTCATTCTTCCTGATTTTTGAACATTTAAGAAGTTTACAAATATACCTTGTGCTGTTTCTGGTCTTAAATACAAGTCCATTGCCGTATCAGATGAAGCTCCGAGTTTTGTACCAAACATCAGATTAAATTGTCTAACCTCAGTCCAGTTTCTAGATCCAGTTTCTGGACAAGCAATTTCTAATTCTTCAATTAATGCTTTTACATCTTCAAGATCTTCATTACCAAGAGAACGACCCATTCTTTCCAGAATTTCTCTCTCTCTTGATTTATATTCCATTACTCTAGCATTAGTACTAACAAATTCTTCTTCATTAAAAGCATCTCCAAAACGCGTACGCGCTTTTTCAACTTCTTTAATTGCTTTTTGATTTAGCTTTTCAGCATAATCTTCAATTAGTACATCTGCTCTATATCTTTTTTTTGAATCTTTGTTATCAATTAATGGATCGTTGAACGCATCAACGTGGCCGGATGCTTTCCAAGTTGTAGGGTGCATCAAAATTGAGGAATCAAGACCTACAATATTGTCGTTCATTTGAACCATCGCTTTCCACCAGTATTCGCGTATGTTCTTTTTTAACTCCACTCCGTTTTGTGCGTAATCATAGACTGCACTTAAACCATCGTAGATTTCGCTTGACGGAAAAATAAATCCGTACTCTTTTGCGTGCGAAACTACATTCTTAAATAAATCTTCTTGTTTTGCCATAGTGTTGCAAAAATATAAAAAGTACTCTACTTAAAAAAGTAAATAGTTGAACATTGAAGCACTGAATTGTTTATTTTTACAATTAAATCTCTGATTATATGTTTAAAAGCATCATTAATCTCTTTTTTCCAAAAGTCTGTTCCGGTTGTAATTCTTTTTTACTTACAAATGAGAATGTAATTTGTACAGTTTGCCGACATGATGTACCACTAACAAATCATCATTTGAGTTTAGAAAATGAAGCTTTCAAAAAGTTTTATGGTAGGATTCCGGTTGTGCACGCCTCTGCGCAATTGTACTTTCATAAAAAAGGTATCGTCCAGCAACTAATTCATAATTTAAAATACAAAGGACATGAAGAAATAGGAACTATTCTTGGCGAATGGTACGCTGAAGATTTAAAAGAAATCCAATCGCTACAATCTATAGATGTAATTATTCCCGTTCCATTACATCGCAGAAAATTAAGAGAACGAGGCTACAATCAAGTTACTGCATTTGGACTTGCGCTTTCTAGTAGCCTCAATAAACCATACGATGATACTATCTTACGGCGGAATATATACTCTAAAACACAATCTAAAAAAACACTTCTAGGCAGAACAGAAGGAATAGAAACTATTTTTGACGTTTCTTTCACAGAAAAAAATCACGATAAACATTTTTTACTAATTGATGATGTCATTACTACTGGATCAACGCTCGAGGCGTGTTCACGCGCTTTACTAAAAATTCCAGGTGCTAAAATTAGTATTGTTTGTATGGCGATGGCGCAATCATAAAAATTTAATAATTACTGACTTACATAGGTATTAAAATAACCACATTCAGCAATTACGTCCTTGTAATATTTAGTGTTAGAATAGTCGTTTTTCAAATTTTTAAATCCATTCCAAGCGAGAAAATATATTCCATCATCTTCGATATTCCACCAATTATTTGAAATGTAATATTTTTTATTATAGAATTCATTGCGTTCACATTTCGAAATTAAATAGGAACATTTTGCTCTTTGTTCGTCATTAGTTGCAGCTTGTAGAGCTTTTTGATAATACGATTTAGCCACTGAACAGTCTGTTATCTTGTTTTTAAAAGTATCCTTAAATTCGTAAGGACTTGATCCGTAACCAATAATACTTCCTTCATAAAATACTCGCGCATTTCCAAAATGAGATATGTTATAAAATGCATTTCCTAAAAGCAAAGCGTTATCAAAAACATCTTCTTGACTAGCAACTTTATCCTGCATTAACTTCATCGTTGAAAGAAACTCTATGAGTGTGTATTTAGTTTTTTGACGCTCGGCGTGTTCACAATCGTGACAGTCTTTAATTTTTCCATTAAATGGATTGCCATATAAAACTAGATATTGTAAGTCGCCAGACTGTTCCATAAAAGAAATAGCAGCTGGAATTTTATTAGCAAAAGTTGCTTGCACTGCTTGATACTTATTAATCTTATCTAAATCTAAATCGTATATTTTTTCAGCTATATTTTCTAAAGCAGTTTTATTTTTCTTCGACAAGAAGGCCTTCATATTTACAATGTCTTTTTCGTTATCATAAAAATCAGAACCTTTTAAAAACAACTCAGACATAACGTTGTTTTTCTGTGTTTTGAATAAGGCAGCTAGATATTTTTTACTCCAATTTGTTGCGTTTTCATAACGAAAGTTTTCCAAATTCTCTTTCGGTAATTCAAAATACAACCAGTTCAAATCTGATAAAACTGTTTTTTCAGCGCTGGGAGTTATTTTGTCAATTTTGCTTAAGTTATTTATGAAACGAAGTAGCCTTAGCTGATTAATAGCTAATGCTGTTTTCGGCATTTTACTTTCTGCAGTATCAAAATTTTTGTCTGCTTGTGCAAAATTACCGTTCAAGGTTTCTAAATATCCAGCAGCTACATTCCATAAATAAGGCTTTGAAGTGTTTTTTGATTTGGCTATAGCCATTACCACTTTAATCGCATCTTGATTTATACTGTCTTTTATTCCTTGTTTATTTTTAAGCGCGTTTTGCTCTTTAAAAGATTTATCAATTTTATTCTCTTGGATATTTATTAATCGTGTCAGCAAATACTCTAAATGTTCGCTTTTTGGATTTAGCGCATAAATATTTTGTATCGCTTGAACTTCATCATTATAATAACCTTGAACTGCCCAAAGCGCAATTTTTTCATCATTATTTTTGGCCATAGTCAATGACTGATTCCAATCTAATTGCTCTTGCGGATGAAAACTGTATGCCGCTACAATTCGTAACTTTGGACATTTATCAAAAACTTGAGCATATTGATAGTTAGATTTAGCGTAATTGCCTTTTTTATATTCTAGTCCAGCTAAGTAGGATAAAGCTCGATAATATAAGGTGTTTTTTGGAACAGAATTCTCCGTTTTTCTAAAAAAAGAATCAGCATTTTCTTTATTGTTGCTATAAAAATTAGCTTTGATTGTCAGTAGCCAATATCTGTTTTTTAAAAATGGATCCGCTGTTTCATTATACTTAGACTCTATAGTTTTTAAGACTTTAGTATCGGTAAAAACAATAGTTTTTTGCGGCTCGTAACTCCAGTCATTGTTATTCACTGAAACAGTTTCGAGTGCTTGTGCATTTTTTAAAAATGTGATAAAATCAATAACTTTCTTTTCCTTCAAATTAATTTTTTTCGACCACTTTGCAACTGTTGGATTGGATTTTTTAGTACTTAAAAAAGAGTAAAGACTAGCAACATCTACAGCGCTAGAATCGATCAAAAAGAACTTTACATCTTGCTCATTTATACTTCCTTTTAGATGAGTACTCCAATCAGCAATCATTTCATCATTGAATCTAATAGTGTGTTCTCTGTCAAAACTTATTCCGTAAAAAATATCGGTTGATAAAAAAAGCGGTTCATATGATTTATCAACAAAGGTTTCTGGAGTGAAATTAGAATCAAAAGTCCAACCCCAATCGCCATCGCCACCGCATGCGTAAATTGCAGAATAAATCAGTAATCCTATCGTGCTAAAAACGAGTAGTAACTTGCTTGAAGATATCTTTTTCATAATTTCTTATATTGATTTCGTCTAGATCGTAGAATATAATTTCTTTAGGTGTTTGTTTTAAATTTGATTTTAAATCGCTTGCCATTTCAAACAAATCCTTTTGCGATATTAATTCTAATTTTAAAATGTCTTTAGATTTGTAAAATGTGCCTTTTTTATAATTGGAGTGTATAACTTTAAAATATTTATTATGCTGAAACACAAAATTGGAATCTTTCTTAAAATCACCAACATTAATTTTACTTCTTAAACCTATTACACGTCCATCTCGACTATGAATAGCCCATGAATAAATAGGCAAAGCAATATCTATTTCTAAAGGATAATTCTGCAGACTTTGAATATATCGATTTGCAATATTCCTGTCATAAATAGAGTTTAAAGAATCAACAGCGATTGTTCCCATATTATAGTACATCAATACTCCTTTCCTAACGTTAGGAATTTTTGTTTTAGTGTAATATTTTATTTGGTGTAAACGAATAGTCGCCGACAGCGTTTTACCTGAAATGCTCTTAAAACTTTCTATGAACTTTAAATAAGAATCTCTACTCGCTAAAGTCCAGTCGCAATCAATTTGGATTTCCTCAACCTTAATTTTATTTTTATTATTTATTTGCTGTAAAAAATCAAATGTTTTTTTAGCTAATTCTTGAACATCTACTTCATTATTCAACATCACTTTATTTTTGACGTAAATTACTGGAACAATTGTATAACCATTTATTTCAGTTTCAAAACGAATAGGGGATAGCGGAAAAGCTTGATTCTTTGAATCCAAGTCAATATCAAAATAGCGCACATATATTTTTTGTACATCGTTATTTTTTAAAGTTGCTATCTCAATTTCGGATAGTTTGAAAATAGTTTTCCAATAATAAAATGAAACAATAGGCACCTCTCTTTTTGCACAAGAAAAAGTTAGTAACACTAAAATCAATAAAATTATTTGCTTTTTCAAAAAATTTTCTATGTTAAATACACTGCTAAAATACTTCTTTTTTAATTCCTAAACTGACGATCGAAATGCAAATAATTATTTAAACAATACAGATCACATTATTGAAGAATTGAAACAAATACTAACTGATTATCAAGTAAGTTCATATAAAAAGGAGTTTACTATCAATTTATTTAATGAAATTATAACAAAATAGAATTTCCGTTTCCAAACTTAATTGCCTAAATTTGACTACTATAACATTTTACATTAATTAAAACAATCATATTATGGCTTTTGAATTACCACAATTACCTTATGCGTATGACGCATTAGAACCTAATATCGATGCTCGTACAATGGAAATCCATCATACAAAACATCACAATGCTTACACGACAAATCTGAACGCTGCAATTGCTGGAACAGATATGGAAGGTAAAACTATAGAAAACATCTTGATTAATCTTGATATGAAAAACATGGCTGTTAGAAATAACGGTGGTGGTTTTTACAATCACAACTTGTTTTGGACTGTTATGGCTCCAAATGGTGGTGGTTTACCAACAGGTGATTTATTAGCTGCAATCGAAGCTGCTTTTGGAACTTTTGAAGAATTCAAAGCAAGTTTCAGTAAAGCTGGAGCTACACAATTTGGTTCAGGTTGGGCTTGGCTTTGCGTTCATAAAGGAGGAAAAGTTGAAGTTTGTGGAACACCTAATCAAGACAACCCATTAATGCCAGGAATTGGTTGCGGTGGAACTCCAATCTTAGGAATGGATGTTTGGGAACACGCTTACTACTTACATTATCAAAACAGAAGACCAGATTATATTGAAGCTTTTTTCAATGTAATTAACTGGACTGAAGTATCTAGAAGATATGCTTCTGAAAAATAATATTTTTCAAAAATAGCGTAGCTATTTTAAAATATAAAAGTCGAATAAACAACTAGTTTATTCGACTTTTTTTATGTCTATACTTTACCTAAAACAGTTTAGTTCGAAGTAAATCCTTCAGTTTATTCCAATAAAAAAGGTGGAATTGCTTCCACCCTTTTTGCCCCAAATCTACCATAAACTTAACCTACTAATGTTATGGTGACCTAAAATTATACTAGTAGTTTCTTACTACCAAATAAATTAGACAAACAGCTTATAAAACCGATAAACTGCCCTTATGCCTGTCTTATTAATATGCTCTCGCGTCTTTTCCTTCATAAAAATTCATAAAAGCTCGGCTTACTACTCGGTTTCCTCCTGGCGTTGGATAATCACCTGTAAAATACCAATCTCCTAAATTTTTAGGACAAGCAATATGTAAATCTTCAACAGTTTGAAATATAATTTTAACTTCCGCTTTAATTTCTGGTGAACTCAGCATTTCAGCGATTTTATCTGAAACTTCTTGAGGTTCGAATGGTGCGTAAATTGCAGTAACATAGTTTACAAGTGCAGTGTCTTCTAAATGTTCTTGCGCTTTACATTGAGCATAAACTTCATCCACTATATTATATAAGTTTCTTTCCTTTAAAAGTTCGAGTGCCGCTCTAAATGCCACTAATCCTTCCATTTTAGCCATATCGATTCCGTAACAATCAGGATAACGAATTTGAGGTGCCGATGAAACAATTACAATTCGTTTTGGATTCAAACGATCCATCATCTTGATAATACTCATTTTTAGCGTCGTTCCACGCACAATACTATCATCAATGATAACTAAATTGTCAGTTGGTTTTATAACGCCATAAGTAACGTCATAAACGTGCGCCACTAAATCGTCACGACTAGAATCCTCAGTAATAAATGTTCTAAGTTTCGCATCTTTAATCGCTACTTTTTCAGTACGTATTTTTACGGCTAGTAATTCTTGCAACGATTCCTTCGTTAATTTATTTCTATTTTTAAGGATAAAATTATTTTTCCTTTGATTTAGAAAATCTTGAGCTGCTTCTACTAATCCATAAAAAGAAGTTTCAGCTGTATTAGGAATATAAGAGAAAACAGTATTATCAGTGTCCTCATCAATAGATTTTAAAACTGCAGGAAGAATAAGTCTACCTAAAGTTTTTCTTTCTTGATAAATTTCTGCGTCACTTCCTCTTGAGAAATAAATGCGCTCAAATGAACATGATTTTCTAACTGTTGGCGTTAGAATTTCTTCCATAGTAACCGTTCCGTCCTTCTTAATAATCAATGCACTGCCTGGATCGATCTCTTGTACTTTATCAAAAGGAACGTTAAAAGCAGTTTGAATTACTGGTCTTTCAGATGCAACGACTACTATTTCATCATCTTGATAAAAATAAGCTGGACGAATTCCTGCAGGATCTCTAAAAACAAATGCATCTCCATGACCTAAAAGTCCTGCCATTGCGTAACCACCATCAAGATTTTTAGAAGCTCTTCTCAAAATTCGAGCTACGTCTAATCTTTCAGCAATAATTGGTGAAGCTTCTCTTTTAGTTAAGCCTTCATTTTTACATTCTTGATATAAATCTGTTACCGCATCATCTAGAAAATGACCTATTTTTTCCATTACAGTAACAGTATCCGCCATTTCTTTTGGATGTTGACCTAATTCAATTAAACTTTGAAAAAGTTCTTGAACATTAGTCATATTGAAATTTCCAGCCAATATTAAATTTCTATGCATCCAGTTATTCTGACGCAAAAATGGATGTACACTTTCAATACTATTTTTGCCAAAAGTTCCGTAGCGAACGTGGCCTAAAAACAATTCTCCTAAATATGGAATTTTCTGTTTTTGAAGTGCGACATCGTCAGCATATTCTGGATGAGCATTAAGTTCCTCATTTATCCTATCGTTTATTTGAGTAAAAACGTCTTGTATAGGTTGTGCCTCATTAGATCTAACGCGGCTGATGTATCTTTCGCCAGGTTCTACATCTAATTTAATACTTGCAAATCCAGCACCATCTTGTCCACGATTGTGTTGCTTCTCCATGAGAAGATACATTTTCTGGATTCCGTAAAATGCGGTTCCATATTTTTCCTTGTAAAATTCAAGCGGTTTGAGTAGTCTTACTAGGGCTATACCACATTCGTGTTTTAAAGCGTCGCTCATTGTATATTATTTGTAATTGTTGTGTTGTTGTATGAATGAACTGCAGTGACTTCTATATTTTATATCAATAAAACTCGCTACAGTTAGCTGCTATTTTATAAAACAAAAAAACCCCGTTTCCGAGGTTTTTCATACATTATAATTCTATATCAAATTGTGTTAATGACTTAAATTGTTTCAATCTCGCTGACACGTCACTTTTCTCTAGATCAACCATTTTTTCTGTTCCAAATTTCTCCACACAGAATGAGGCTAAATTTGATCCATGAATAATAGCGTTTTTCATGTTTTCGAATGAAATATTTTCACTCTGCGTAATATAACCGGCAAATCCACCTGCAAAAGTATCTCCTGCCCCTGTTGGATCAAAAACTTCTTCTAATGGTAATGCTGGCGCAAAGAAAACATCTTTGTTATGAAAAAGTAGAGCTCCGTGTTCCCCTTTTTTAATCACCACGTATTTTGGTCCCATTGTATGAATTTTGGCAGCAGCCTTTACTAAAGAATATTCTCCAGAAAGTTGACGTGCTTCCTCATCATTTATAGTAATTACATCTACGCGTTTTATAACTTCTAATAATTCCGGTAAGGCGCAGTCCATCCAAAAGTTCATAGTATCAAGTACTACTAATTTTGGTTGCTTTTGCATTTGGTCTAAAACACTGCTTTGAACTAATGGATGTAAGTTTCCTAACATTACAATATCAGAATTCTTGTAATCTTGAGGAACTTTAGGTTGGAAATCAGCCAAAACATTCAATTGCGTATCTAATGTATCTCTTGAATTTAGATCATTATGGTAGCGACCACTCCAGAAGAAAGTTTTACCTCCTTTAACAACTTCAAGACCTGAAATATCAATATTTCTAGAAGTTAATAAATCTAAATATTCTTGCGGGAAATCGTCTCCAACTACAGAAACTATAGCCGATTGTAGATTAAAAAAAGAAGCAGATAGCCCTATGTAAGTAGCAGCACCACCTAAAATTTTATCAGTTTTTCCAAAAGGAGTTTCAATTGCGTCGAAAGCTACGGTTCCAACAATCAATAATTTATTCATTATATACGTTTCGAATTAAGGTGCAAAGATAGTTTATAAGTAATAAAATTGCAATGCATTTAAAACGTAAAATTTTACTAATTTTTGTATTTAGTTCAAACTGTTTTTATAGTAATTTAGCTTCTGCTTTCTCGTAAAAAGCGTCTATAGAAAGCTCTTTTTGCATTGAAGCCATAACCGCTAATTCATCGCATCTTTCATTTTGCGGGTGATTATTGTGACCTTTTATCCATTTAAAATCTACTTTATGTTTGCGGTAAACGATTAAGAAGCGCTTCCATAAGTCAGAATTTTTGCGATCTACAAATCCTTTTTTTTCCCAACCAAGAACCCATTTTTTAACGACGGAGTCTACAACATACTTCGAATCAGAAACCACTAAAACTCTAGTATTAAGATTTTTTAATTTTTCGAGACCAACTATAACTGCAAGCAATTCCATTCTATTATTTGTCGTGCGACGAAATCCCTCATAGAATTCTTTTTTATATGGTTTTCCAACCCATTCCATCACTACACCGTAACCACCGTTTCCAGGATTTCCTTTGGCTGCACCGTCAGTATATATATGTACGTCGTATTCCATTTTATTTTTAAACTATACACTATGAGAATAGCGGTTACTATTTTATATGATTATCGAAAAGAAAAAATTAGTTTATAATTTCACTCTCGAATTTTGATCAACTATGAGTCTAACAAACTTTCAATCACTTGAGGAAAATATTCTTGTTCCAATTCGTGAATTTTTACTGCAACACTTTCTGCTGTCTCATCTGGATTTAAAGCAACAGCTTTTTGAAAAATTATGGCTCCTTCATCATAATTTTCATTTACAAAATGAATTGTAATTCCAGTTTCTTTCTCTTTATTTTGTACAATAGCGCGGTGTATATTCATTCCGTACATTCCTTTTCCGCCATATTTAGGAAGCAAAGCAGGATGAATGTTAATGATCTTGTCTGGAAATGCTTTTATGATGTTTTCAGGGAATTTTAAAAGAAATCCAGCTAATATAATCCAATCTGCACCAATACTATTTAGATTTTGTAAAACTTTACCTTCATTTAAATCTTCTTTTGAGAAAATCTGCGTTGGTACGCCGTACTTTTTTGCTTTTTCAATTACGCCTGCATTTTTGTTATTTGTAAAAATAGCAAGTACAGTTCCACTTTCTTTTTGTGTAAAATACTGAATGATATTCTCAGCATTAGTCCCCGACCCCGAAGCAAAAACAACAATTTTTTTCATATAATTTCACGCTTTTAAAAGCACAAAAAAACGCATAATAAATGAAAATAAATAGCAATGCGACTGCTTTGTTAAAATAAATTTTATACATTAGACGTCACATTTATTAACTTATTGGTTGTTTTCAAATAAAGTTTTTTATTTTTGCCAACAAATTAAATTCTAAAATTAAAGATTATGTCAGACATTGCATCAAGAGTAAAAGCGATTATCGTAGACAAATTAGGTGTTGACGAAAACGAAGTTGTAACAGAAGCAAGCTTCACAAACGATTTAGGAGCTGATTCATTAGACACGGTAGAGCTTATCATGGAATTCGAAAAAGAATTTGATATTCAAATCCCAGACGATCAAGCAGAAAACATTGCTACTGTAGGTCAAGCAATCTCTTACATTGAGGAAGCTAAGAAATAATAAGTTCACACCTGGTTTCTAGAAATTGAATTTCTTGAAACCGGGTGTTATTATTTTTTTTTAAAAAAATTAAATTCGAGATTGAATTTTCAATCAAAAATATATTTATTGTAATACCCATGGCTCTTTTGTAATTTAGTACAGTGAAGAATGCATGGGTTTTATTTTTTTAAGATAACAAAAAGTAAAGAATTTATGGTATTAAGACGAGTTGTAGTAACAGGTTTAGGCGCTCTTACACCTATCGGAAATAACATTGAACAATATTGGGATGGATTGATTAATGGCGTTAGCGGAGCTGCTCCAATAACCTATTTTGATGCTTCAAAGTTTAAAACGAAGTTTGCTTGCGAACTAAAAAACTTTAATGCTGAAGACTTTTTGGATAGAAAAGAAGCGAGAAAGATGGATCGTTATGCACAGTATGCAATGGTAACATCTGACGAAGCTGTAGTTGATGCTGGTTTCAATTTCGAAAAATTAGACAAAGATAGAGTTGGTGTAATTTGGGGTTCAGGTATTGGTGGTTTAGAAACGTTTCAAATCGAAATGTTAAACTATTCAGCTGGAGATGGAACGCCAAAGTTCAATCCGTTCTTTATTCCTAAAATGATTTCAGATATTGCTGGTGGTCATATTTCCATAAAATACGGATTTAGAGGTCCGAACTTCACAACTGTTTCAGCTTGTGCTTCTTCAACAAATGCCATTATTGACGCTTTCAATTATATTAGATTAGGTCATGCTGAAGTTATGGTAACTGGTGGTTCAGAAGCTGCTGTTACAATAGCGGGAATGGGTGGTTTTAACGCTATGCATGCCTTATCGACTAGAAATGACGATCCAAAAACAGCTTCTAGACCAATGGACAAAGACCGTGATGGTTTTATCCTAGGAGAAGGCGCTGGTGCATTAATTCTTGAAGAATACGAACATGCTGTAGCACGTGGTGCTAGGATCTATTGTGAAATAGGTGGTGGCGGTATGTCAGCAGATGCATATCACATTACTGCACCACATCCTGATGGATTAGGCGCTAAAAATGTGATGTTAAATTGCTTGAGAGATGCTGGTTTACAAGCAAGTGATGTTGATGGTGTAAACATGCACGGAACTTCAACTCCGCTGGGTGATCTAGCTGAATCTAAAGCCATTTTACATGTCTTTGGCGAACACGCTTATACAATGAATTTAAACTCTACAAAATCTATGACAGGCCACTTACTTGGTGCTGCTGGAGCTGTCGAAACTATTTCATCTATACTTTCGTTAAAACACGGAATTGTACCTCCTACAATTAATCATTTTACAGATGATGAAAATATAGATTCGAAACTAAACTTTACATTCAACAAAGCTCAGAAAAGAGACATGAATGTTGTAATGAGTAACACTTTCGGTTTTGGAGGTCATAATGCTTGTGTATTGGTTAAAAAATTAGAAATCTAGTTATATATGCGTATAATCAGAAAAATATTTTCAAAATCCCGTTCTCTAGAAGACGGGATTTTTTTTGATTCTATTCAGAAAATTTTAGGATTTGCTCCTATAAATCTTGATATTTATAAAAAAGCATTTACGCATAGATCTGCTAATCGTTTAGATTTAGCTGGTAATCCTATGAATTATGAACGTCTAGAATTCCTAGGCGATGCGATGCTTAGTTCTGTTATCGCAGCTTATTTATTTGACAAAGCGCCATTAGGTGATGAAGGTTATCTTACAAAAATGCGCTCTAAAATTGTAAGTAGAGAACATTTAAACGAACTAGGTAAAGATTTGAATTTAGCTAGTTTTATCGAAAGTAAAGTGCCTATTAATCACTTTGGAGATAACGTGCACGGTAATATATTTGAATCTCTAGTAGGAGCTATTTATTTAGATAGAGGTTACGAGTATTGCGAAAAATTTATACAAAAAAGAGTAGTTGCTCCTTACGTTGATATTGCTCGATTAGAAGGAAAAGTAATTAGCTATAAAAGCTTAATTATCGAATGGTGTCAAAAGGAAAAGAAAATATTTCACTATGATATTTTTGAAGACAACGCCATCGATGGGCAGCGATTATTTGGCGTCAAGCTTAGTATTGACGACAAAGTAATTGCCAAAGCGAGAGCTACATCAAAAAAGAAAGCAGAGGAAAAAGCTTCCCAACGCGCCTATTTTGCTTTTCAAGAAAAAATGGAGCGAAGATAAACTATGTATTCATAAAACTACAACGTTATCGTTCATAAATTAACAAAAACATCACGTTTGAACGCCAATTCTCAAGGTAAGAAATAGTATATTTACATCTTATTTTTTTCACGATATGGCTGTTCAAAAACTAGATCTTGGCGAATTTGACGAAATAGATTATTATTTAATTGCTATTCACACCTTGTTAGATGACTACCGATTAGCGTATTTCATCAATCAAAAATTACCCATAAATCTAAGTAAAAGTACAAATGATGTTCAAATCAATATAAAAGAGGGAGAAATAAATTTTTCTCGGTTTTTTTATAATGATGAAGAAAGCGCCTTCTCTTGGAACTTAATTCAAAATAAAAATGAGGTTATTCAATATAGTAATGATAACACTCAAAATTTATTTTCAAACTTAACCATGGAAGTGGCTACAAAAGCCTATTTACTTCCTGAATTTAAAAAAGTAGACTATTTTTTAAAAATAGAGAACAATGAAGAGGATTTAGACCTACTCAATGTGCAACTACTTTTGAATACTATAGATAACGTATCGACAGTTTACGTAGTTGATACCAATCAAATAAAATCTAAAAACAATTTAATTTTTTAATAAAAATGCTTACAAACAAAAAAACTAAAATTGTAGCCACACTTGGGCCTGCATGTAGTACAAGAGAAATCATTAAAGATATGATTGATTCTGGTGTTAATGTTTTCCGAGTAAATTTTTCACATGCTGACTACAATGATGTAAAAGAAAAGATAGACTTGATTAGAGGTCTAAATGATGAGTTTGGCTACACAACAGCAATATTAGGTGATTTACAAGGTCCTAAATTACGTGTAGGCGTAATGGAAGAAGGAACTGTAGTTCAAGATGGTGATTTAATTACGTTTACAACGGCTGAAGATATATTGGGAACTGCTAAAAAAGTTTTCATGAAATACAAGAACTTTCCAAACGATGTAAATCCTGGAGAGCGAATTTTACTTGATGATGGTAAACTGATCTTTGAAATTGTTGAAACGGATAAAATTTCAGAGGTTGTTGCAAGAGTTATTCAGGGTGGTGAATTAAAATCTAAAAAAGGTGTAAATTTACCAAATACTAAAATATCACTTCCGGCAATGACCGAAAAAGATATTGCTGACGCAATATTCGCAATTCAACAAAAAGTAGATTGGATTGCATTATCATTTGTAAAAACACCGGAAGATTTAAAAGATTTACAAGATCTTATTGCAAAACATTCAGATCATAAAATTCCAATTATTGCTAAAATCGAAATGCCAGAAGCACTAGAGAATATCGATAAAATCGTTGCATATTGCGATGGTTTGATGGTAGCTCGTGGAGACCTAGGTGTTGAACTTCCTGCTCATGAAGTTCCTTTAGTTCAAAAAGAATTAATTCGTAGAGCAAAAACAGCCAGAATTCCAGTTATTGTTGCCACTCAAATGATGGAGACAATGATTACAAGCTTAACGCCAACACGTGCAGAAGTGAATGACGTAGCAAACTCTGTTATGGATGGCGCAGATGCAGTAATGCTTTCTGGAGAAACTGCAACAGGTAATTATCCTGTACAAGTAATTCAAAAAATGTCGCAAATTATTCAAGCAGTAGAAGATTCTCCGTTAATTCATGTTCCACAAAATACGCCGCAAATAAAAACAAAACGATTTATTACAAAAACGATTTGTCATCACGCAGCAACAATGGCTAATGCGATTCAAGCAAAAGCAATCTGCACACTTACAAATAGCGGATATACTGCATTCCAGATTTCAGCTTGGAGACCAAATGCGCACATCTTAGTTTTTACTTCAAATAAGCGAATCCTTACGCAACTTAATTTACTTTGGGGAGTGAGATCATTCTTTTACGAAAAAACAGTTAGCACTGATGATACCGTAACCGATATTAATGAAATTGTAAAAGCTAAAGGTTTCGTTGAAAAAGGTGATTTCCTTATCAATCTAGCAGCAATGCCAATTAAAGAAAAAGGAATGGTAAATACTTTAAGAGTTTCTGAAATAGAATAGTTTTACTAATCCATTTTAAAATACAAAGCCGTCTTGTAAAATATACAGACGGCTTTATTATTTTAATAAATTTAAAATTTTAAGTCTAAAATTATTTAAGATTAATTAAACAATCTTGAGCAAAATAACATTTATATTTGAACAATAAAAAATCAATCTAATTATGAGTTTCAATTCAAAAAATCCATTTTTAAATACTAAAAACTTTTCGACAGCCGTTTCTCGTAAAAATGATTCAACAATCATTGATTACAATCAGGAAATGACGTTGAGCGGAACTATTAATAAAAGTTTAATTTTATTCTTACTGCTTACCGCTTCTGCAATGGTGATTTGGTGGATGGCATTCAATGGCATGAATCCTATTGCTCCAGCAATTGGTGGCGCAGTTATAGGTTTAATATTAGTAGTTATTGCTGCATTCAAACCACAATATTCACCTTATTTAGCACCGGGATACGCTTTGTTTGAAGGTTTATTCATAGGTGGTATTTCGGCTATATTTGAAGCTAAATATCCTGGAATAGTTATTCAAGCAGTTGGAGCAACATTTGTAACTTTTATGGTATGTCTTGTATTGTATAAGTACAAGATTGTGAAAGTAACAGAGCAATTTAAATCTGTTGTTGTAGCAGCGACTTTAGCTATTGCTACCTATTATCTTATTTCGTGGTTAATTTCAATGTTTACAAGCTTTGTGCCGGTGCATTATGGCAGTTCGTTAATGAGTATTGGAATTAGTGTTTTTGTTATCATTATTGCCGCTTTAAATCTATTTTTAGATTTTGATAGAATCGAAAAAGGAGCTGAGCAAAAAATGCCAAAGTATATGGAATGGTACGGAGCTATGGGATTAATGATCACGTTAGTTTGGTTGTACATCGAGTTCTTAAGATTACTATCTAAACTTAATAGCAAAAACTAATACAGTCAATCCTGATATAAAAAGAGAAACCCTTTCCAATTGGAAAGGGTTTCTCTTTTTTATGCAGCTTTCTCAAAAGCGATATAGTGACTCAGTTCCCCTTTTTTATTAAATACAGGATAACCTTTAATTAAACAAATGTAAGTCTCTCCATTCTTTTTGTAGTTGATCAATGTTTTCTCAAATGGTTTCATCTCTATTACAGCATTACGAATTTCAGTTGAGGTAGTTGCATTTGTATGTTCCCCTTGAAACATTCTCGGACTATTACCTAAAACTTCGTTAGCAGTATATCCATTCATTGCAGTTATATTATGAGATGCGAAAACAATTCTTAGTTTAGCGTCTGTTAAAATAATAACTTCTTCTTTAAGACTTTGCTCAAAGTTCCAGCCGTTATCAATCCATTTACTTTGCGAAGCAATGGAATTTAGTTTATTGTAATCTAAGAAAAAATTCTTAACTTCTTCTCGAAATATGTTATTGAAATCCCAGCAATACACGGGAGTAGTTTTACTATTTAAGGTACCGTGATGTCGCGCGATCGCCTCTTCGTATTGTTTAAAATCGTTCATAAGTTGTGTATTAAAAATCAAATGTAATTTTTATTAGAAACAAAAAGTAATAATTATACAACTTTAACCCTTGTTGAACGTGCTCAAAACTACTCTAAAAATCAAATTTAAGTTGGACAACAATAAATTCTTTTTGTTCTGTATTCAAATTACTTAAAGAAATACCTAACAGTCTTACCGATTCTTTCATGCGCTCTTGATATAAAAGTTCGCTCACTATTTCCAAAATCAGCGCTTTGTCAGAGACAAAATAAGGCATGGTTTTACTACGGGTTTGCTGCGTAAAATCACTGTACTTTATTTTCAGAGTAACCGTCTTTCCAGCCACCTTATGTTTTTTTAATCTCTTTTCCAAAGTAGCCGCTATTGCATCTAATTTTTCGATCATAAAAATTTCAGAAGTAAGATTGCTATCAAAGGTGTTTTCTGCCGCTACTGATTTTGTAATGCGATTTGATTTTACTTCACTGTTATGAATACCTCGAACAACATTGTAATAGAAGTTTCCAGACTTACCGAAATTTTTCTCTAAAAATTCAAGAGACTTACTTTTTAAATCTACACCGGTAAAAATACCTAATTGATACATTTTTTCAGTGGTTACTTTCCCCACGCCATAGAATTTCCGAATTGCTAAATTTTCCAAAAATAGTAGCACTTCATCAGGATTTACAGTTTTTTGTCCGTTTGGTTTATTGTAGTCGCTGGCAATTTTAGCGACAAACTTGTTGATTGATATTCCTGCTGATGCAGTTATACCAACTTTTTCAAAAATGCGTTGTCTAATTTCCTGCGCTAACAAGGTAGCACTTGGATTCCCTTTTTTATTAATAGTCACATCGAGATAGGCTTCATCAAGTGATAAAGGTTCAACTAAGTCTGTGTATTCGTAAAATATTTTCTGTATCTGGCTTGAGATTTCTTTATAACGATCAAATCGTGGTTTAACAAATATAATGTCTGGACAGTTTTTTTTAGCCATTACACCGCTGATTGCACTTCGAACACCAAATTTTCGGGCTTCATAACTTGCTGCAGCTACTACTCCTCCATTTTCTGAACCTCCAACTGCTATCGGCTTTCCACGAAGTTCTGGATTATCCATTTGCTCGACAGAAGCGTAGAACGCATCCATATCAACATGTATAATTTTTCTATTTGGAATTAAATCCTCCATCATAAATAAATTAAATAATCACCTCTATAGGAGAATGAAATTCTACTAGGAATTACTTTCCTTATCGATTATTAGATTGTGTGTTTTCTTTTCTGTTGGAAAAAAGAAACTCATTGGCTTTGCCTTAAAATGATTCCAGATTGAAATGGTTACAAATCTAAGCTCAAAAAGTGATATCGCACGAGAGCGGAATGCAAGACCTAATGAAAGACTGAAACTCACTATAAAGTTCACTAATCCTATTATACCAATACCAAATACTCCCCAAAATAACATAGAGTGACTTACTTTATAATTTGCTCCGTACAAGGCTAATGCGAGGTTTCCACTACCAAAAGTGATGTGTCTAATATCAAGATTCAATCCTAAAAATAGACCAATAGAAGCGGTACTACCCATAAAAACACCAAACCAAAAGTTTGATATTACACCAGCCCATCTTTTCTCATATAGTTTCGCCAATTTTACAGTTCTTGTTTTTCCAAAATTCCGTTTAAGAAATGGATGTTCTGTAATTCTAAAATAAACTTGATTGTGCTTGTCTCTATTAGCAACGCTACCCGAAATAATTCCTGATAAAAATAGAAATACTCCAGCGATGGCAGCGTGGAAAATCGCCAATGAATGTATCGGACTTAAATCTATCAGCAATGATTCCCACTTAGTGGCAGCAATATTATAGTGTAAAAAATAATCTATTAACCATATTCCCAATAGTGAAACAGGAAAAGCCATCAGTACGTTTCCAACAAATGCTATAAACTGAGAGCGAAACACGCGAGCAAATAAAACCGCAAATGCCTTATGCTTTTCAGCTCCTTTGCCTTCTTGAACAACTCCTTCTTCTAAAGCTCTAATCAAAGCAGACGCGGTCATTGCTGGTTGCTTTGTCGCCAATGTAAAACCTAAAATATAAATGGCGATGAAACCAAAAGCATAATTCATACTGTATAAAAAAGCATGCCCAAAGAAACTAGTATCTGCTTTAGAAAGTAATACTTTTATAACACATAGAATACCAACTATAAAACCTCCACCTAAAGCGGTTCTAAACATTTTAAAATATTCCTTTCTTCCTTCAGTGATGTAGTGCTCACCAGTTTTTGCAGTGTGCTGCGTTATTTCATAAGAAATCAATTGGGTACTTTCCCCAATGAATTTTCTAACGTTATTTTTGTAGCAGTTGAACCTTATCAGTTCAAGAGCCAATGCAATTCCATTATTCTTTTTGTCTTTATCAGTATCAACTGTCAACAATGATATTAAAAATTTTAAACGGACTAACTGCTGTCTGATTTTTAATAAATTCTGATTAACACGAAGGGAAATTCCATATTTTGAACTATTATGGAAAGCCTTGTCAACAAATCCTTCACATTGTTTTTGAAGCACTAACAATTGAGAGAATGATATATCATCAGATGCGATGTAATGTTTACCAGATGTTCGTATCCTTTCCTCAATTAAATACAGTTCTTGTTCGAAAGCAGAAAAAGGACTTTCTAAATCCTCAAATTCAGGAACCATTTTTATTACGTCTGTTTCACTGGCGCGACCACTAATTCTTTGTATTAGCAAGTGTTCTGCAATTAGAACTTCTGATAGCACGGAATTAGGTTCCATACTTTCATAAATCGATTTGAATTTTAAAAGTTCGTAAAGTTCTGATAATTGACTTAGCGGAATTCGGTTCAGCCAAATTGCATCATTAGCTAAGTAAAACACCTGATTAAGAACGTATTCTAAAGTGTCTTTTTGTGGTTGGTACGGTAAGAATTTTGCAAAAATTCTTTTTTTAACTTCAAAAATAAAATCAACATCTTGCAAAATCGCAGCATCAGAAAGTATCTTGTTAAATTTTCGATCCTTAAATATTTCTTTCAAATATATAGACAGCTGCTTCCGACAAGAAAAGTTCTGCTTTAAAAACGAGATCATTTCCTGTAAGTCTACCGTTTGTTCATCCTTAATATTTAAAGGCCTAATCAAACGAATCAATTCGACTAATGGCTCTAAAACATCATTCGTTTCTCGCCAAGATTGAGCCTCACCAAAAAATTCGATCAAAATTCCTGCCGCCGTAGCTTTTGGCTTTGCTGTAAAAAATAATTTCATTATTCTAATCAAATTTCGGTAAAAATACAAATAGGCGACACAACTTTCGATAAACTATTCATAAAAATTGATTTGCTACCGCAAAAAACAACAATAATAACATTCTCTTTATCTCTTGATTAAGTAATTGATAGATAAATGCCTATTTATTAAAGTAGGAAGTTAGCAAAATAATAGATTCTTTAAGAAAAACCAAAATTAAATTTTAAGTATATTTGGCTTCATAACAGTATCTTTATTAGAGAGAAAGATGAAAAAATGTTGTTTGAAATTAGAAAAATTCAAACCCAAGTCTACATATAATAGCTAACATAAAACCTAAAAAATGATTGAAATTGAAAGAAAGTTTTTAGTAAAAAATGAAGATTTTAAAAAATCCGCATTTACTAAAAATCACATTGCGCAAGGATATTTGAGTTCCGTTCCTGAACGAACTGTTCGTGTGCGAATAAAAGGTAATCAAGGTTTCCTTACTATTAAAGGAGCATCAAATGCAAGCGGTTTATCACGTTTTGAATGGGAAAAGGAGATTTCTGTCGAAGAAGCGCAACAATTACTACCTCTATGTGAAAAAGGCGTTATTGACAAAACTCGTTTTGACATAAAAATAGGAGAACATATTTTTGAAGTAGATGAATTTTATGGAGACAATCAAGGACTGATTGTTGCAGAGATTGAACTCGATACTGAAGAAACTTCCTTTGAAAAACCAGAATGGCTAGGAGAAGAAGTAACAGGAGATATAAAGTACTACAATGCTTATTTAAGCCATAATCCTTTTACTCAGTGGTAATTAATCAGCTAGAACTTCAATAGTAACTTGCATGGATCCGCTACCTTTATTAGCTACTATATCCATAAAAGCTCTTTTTGAAAGATCAATTTCTCTAGCTTTTACAAATGGGCCTCGATCCGTAATTTCGACAATTACCCATTTCCCATTTCTTTCATTTGTGACTTTTACTTTAGTGCCAAAAGCCAACTTTTTATGCGCAGCGGTATATTTATTGTTATCGAATCTACTTCCGCTTGATGTTTTTCTTCCAGTGAATTTATCAGCGTAATACGACGCGTGCGCCTCTTTCTTATACGGTTTGTAAATACCTAAACTATTAATCAAAGAGTCTGTTTTTTTTTCCTGAATTTCAATTATAGTCTTACTCTTTTTAATAGAATCCTTCTGAACAGGCACTTTTAGTTTGGGTGCACTATTATTTTTTTGAGCACTTGCAAATGTTATAACCGCCAACAAAAAAAATAAAGTAATTGATCTTTTCATATCTATTGTTTTAATTAAATCTACTTTACAAAAACCATACCTAGATAAAAAAAGCTCTATTTCTAGAGCTTTTTTTAGTATTTTACAACCACATAGACCATGGAATTCTACTTAAAATAAGTAATAAACCTAAGCCATAAAAAATAGAAAATGTTTTGAATTTTGATTCTGAAGTCAATAATTTTTTATGTTTAGTCCAACCAATTGTAATTAAAGCGATACCGATAATATTAATTAAGGGATGTTCTAAAGAGGTAAGGCGTAAAGCTTTATCTGACATTTGCCCTAGCGAAGCCAAACCTAAAGGCGATATAAAATATAATATCAATCCAATTAACAGTTGTGTGTGTATAGCAATCAAAGCTAATATGGCAATTTTTCGATCTTTGGCAGTAAATTCTTTTTTGGAAAACATTCCAATTAAAGAGTTAATTACTGCAATGACTAATACTAAAAGCGCTAGATAAGCCCAGCCCGAGTGAAATTTTTGAATAAAATTGTACATAAATAAGGTTTTTGTTTTTAACAAATATAGCAAAAAAAGGCATAAAAAAAACCCTCATTTCAATTGAAATGAGGGTTAGATTATTTTATGTTAAACTAGTTGAACGTGTAACGAACACCAGTTTGCATTTGCCATCTTGAAGAGTTTAAACCTACATCATCAAGTTGATTGATGTTGTTCCCAACAGTCGGGTTATATCTAAAAGTTGGTGTAGTGTTATCCGCTAGGAAACCAACTTGTTGTAACAATTGTACTTGGTCATTACTAGTGAAGTATCTTTTACCCCAGTTTTTATTTAAAAGATTGGTAAAGTTAAATACGTCTGCAGTAAACTCAATTGTATGTTTCTTTTTACCTACGTTCAATGTGAATTCTTGAGCGAATTTTAAATCAACAATATGAGTAGTTTTTAAACGGTCACCGTTACGCTCAGCATAACTTCCTTTTCTTCCTCTTAGATAATCATTACCTTCAATGAAAGCACTTAAAGCATCCCATTGTTGATCAGCTGTTAATTCTCCTGGAGCAGTATTTGTTAATTTATCCGCTAGGAAACCAACTTGTTGTAACAATTGTACTTGGTCATTACTAGTGAAGTATCTTTTACCCCAGTTTTTATTTAAAAGATTGGTAAAGTTAAATACGTCTGCAGTAAACTCAATTGTATGTTTCTTTTTACCTACGTTCAATGTGAATTCTTGAGCGAATTTTAAATCAACAATATGAGTAGTTTTTAAACGGTCACCGTTACGCTCAGCATAACTTCCTTTTCTTCCTCTTAGATAATCATTACCTTCAATGAAAGCACTTAAAGCATCCCATTGTTGATCAGCTGTTAATTCTCCTGGAGCAGTATTTGTTAATAATACAATTTCAGATTTAGCAGCAGGAACATAAATTAATGCTGAGTTAGAGAATGTATCTTGTAATAAACGACCGCTATCATTGTAAACATAGCTGATTGGAGTACCTTGAGCTCCTTCGTAGAAGAAACCAATTCTAGATTTAGTAAACTTATTCCATTTGAATGTAGCATTACCATTAGAAACGATTCTGCTTCCTGGATCAAAATCAGATCTTCCAAGAGTTAAATAGTTTGCACCATTAACAGTTTCTGTATTGTTCCACTGTGAACTGTTTTGAGATGAAGTTGCATCCATTAAAACAGTAGACTTACCATAAGAATATGTTCCAGAGATATTAGCATCAATAAAATTAGATCTAAAGTTTTTAGCTAATGTAAACGCTACATTGTATGCTTTACCTTCACTTGTATTTGAACCTAAATAAACACCTAAGTAAGAAGGGTCAACTCTAACACTTCCATTGTAACGTGGTCTTTTATCAGCACCAGTTAAATTACTTGATGAATTTTTTATATTTAAGTTTTCGTAAGTAACTGCACTGATATTATCATTGTATGTAATTTCAGAAGTTAAGATAAGACCTAAAGGTAATTTTTGATCTACAGCAAAACTTGCTTTGAATACCTGTGGTAATTTAAAATCTTTAGCAAACAAATCAATATTTCCACCTGTTTTTCCTGAACCTGGTCTAGGGAAAGATGAAGGAAGTGGAGCAATTTGACTATCAACGCTAGTATTTGGATTAAATACTGGCATTTGAGCTGCTGATGTAATTTGAATAGCACCTTGAGTTACTCCATTATTATTGTAAGTTCCACCTGGCCATACTAAAGGTAATCTTGAAGTAAATACTCCGAAACCTCCTCTAATTTGAGTTGATTTTTTACCGTTAACATCATAATTAAAACCTACTCTTGGTGCAAAGTGTGGAGTAGTAGTAATTCTTTCTCCTACGCTAGCGCCTTGTAAATCTTTACCTGCAGCTTGCAATAAAGCAATTGTTCTATTATTAAAGTCATTGTTACCCATACCTCTTTCCCAAACTGGTACGTCAACTCTTACTCCATAAGATAATTTAAAATTATCTGTTAATCTCATGTCATTCTGAACATAGAAACCAAATTGCTTAGTTCCAAATTCAGCTGCTCCTAAAGACTCATCACCACTACCTCCAATTAATGAGTAGTTTAATTGATATCTATTTGGTTTTTTGTTCAACAAGAAATCATCTAAGCTTGCGTAACGGTACGAACCGTAATTGTTTCCAAAAAACACATTTTTAGACTGAGAAAATTCATTATGAGTACCAATAGTTATTTTATTCATACCAACATTGATTTCAAAGTTGTCAGTAATTGTTAAAATTCTTTGGTCTAAAAGGTTTGCAGTAGAAAATCCTTCTGCACCAAAATAAATACTTTGGTTAGCTCCGTCGAAGATTTGTACAGTTGGAAAAGGATCTCCAGATGCATCTCTATCATCAGCAACATTTGTATAAGCAACAACTAAGTTATTTGAAAATTTATTTCCAAATCTTGAGTTTAACTCTAATGACGTTGAATTAGTAACAGAATTAAATACTTGACTACCATTAATAAAGTTAAGTGCAGTAGCTGATGAACGGCTTGGAGAAAATTGCTCAGCTGTTACATAACTATGTTTAACAGATAATTTATGGTTATCGTTAATATTCCAGTCTAATTTACCAATGATTTTATCACTTTTAAGTGTACGTACATTGTTTTCAAAAGAACCTGGATCGTAACCGTAAGTTGCTAATTTAGTTCTTAATTCTCCTAATCTATTTCCTGACAAACCTGTGTAAGTTGACAAAGCAAAAGGTTGTGGAGTTTCGTTATCTTGTCTTTCGTAGTTAACAAAGAAAAATAATTTATCTTCAACGAAAGCTCCACCTGCACGAACACCATATGTTTGCGCTGAGAAGTCAGCTAATTTTTGTCTACCTGCTGTTCCTGCTAATGAAGGAGGTGTTTTGGCAGCTAATGATTGGTCTCTGTATAAAAAATATGCAGATCCTTCAAAATTATTTGTTCCTGAACGAGTAATTGCACTAATTGCTCCACCAGCAAAACCTGATAATTTTACATCAAAAGGAGCTACACTTACTTGAAATTGCTCAATAGCGTCAATAGAAATGGGGCTTACTCCTGTTTGACCACCGTTTGTTCCGTTTGCAGCTAATCCAAAAACGTCATTACTAACAGCACCATCAATATAGATCGCGTTGAATCTATTATTTTGACCACCAATAGATAAAATATCATCACCTCTCAATTGAGCTGAAGGCGTTAATCTTGCAAAGTCAGAAATATTTCTAGATAAAGAAGGCAATGCCTTAATTTTATCTGAATTAATTACTGTTTGAGCTCCAGTTCTTTGTGAATTAAAAGTATTATCTCTCGTAGCTTTAACTACAACTTCTTGCAATTCATTAGACTCTTCAGCTAAAACAATTTTAAAATTTTTGTTTTCACCTAGTTGAAGGTAAGAACCTTCTTCTTCAAAGTTTTTGAATCCAACAAAGCTAACAACAATCTTGTACGGTCCACCAACTCTCATGTTTGAGATGCTGAAACTCCCTGAACCATCCGTAGATGCAGAGTAACGAGTACCTGAAGGAGTGTGCACTGCAAGGATAGATGCTCCTGGTAAGGTTTGAGAATCCTTATCGTAAACACTACCACTAATAGAAGAATTAGTATTACCCTGTGCGTTAATATTTGGGATAGCGCAAAAAAGTATCGCTAACACAAAAAACAACTTAAATAATTTTTTCATATTGATTAGTTTAATAATATTTGGCAAAAATATAACATTTTTGTTTTAAAAGGTTAACATAGCGTTAAGATTCCTCCAATTTTTAAACGCTTATTTTACGTAAAAATGATTAATTGAGCTTTTTGTTAAAAAAAATACATTTTTGCTTAAGAAATTAAATTATTATTAACATTTATATATTATTTCTTGAAATTCTATAAGCTTATTTTTTTTATTTATTTATAAAAAAATACTGTTACAGAGCTACTTATACTTAGAAAAGCACTGCTCATCTCAGATTAATTAGTTACTTTTCTTACGAAAAAAAAATAAGATTTGGTTTCGAACACATAAAACAGCAAATTTTAGGATAGATTTCATATAAATTTGTTCTAAAAATTATCAAATGATGATTTTGCAGAAAATTGAATTCACTTTGATGATCATTTAATATTTTAATATCAACCTATTTTAAATCATTCTTGACTAGTTGCTTTCAGAATTGCGGTAGCGATTTGATGGAATTTGCATTTAAGAAGTTGATCCTTGTAAAATGAATTACAGAAAACGAAACTTTAGAACATTAATTTTTGAATCAAACAGTTTTTTTTATTTTGAAACCAGTAAAGACTGTTAAAGATAGAATGGATTTTATTTTTTCAGAATTTGTCAATACTTTTTTGAGTTCTTCGTGTATAATGCTATTTGTTTTTCCGCTTAATTAAGTTTCTATTTTTGTTAAAAAGAGACATCAATTGAAGGTGTGATCCTTTTAAAAATAAAGGTGTAAAAAATCAGTGAATTTATGTGGGATTAACTTCTTAATATAATTTAATACAGTTATGAAAGACTATTGCATTTTAGGGTCGTGATGTACTAATATAATTATTAGAATTTAATAATTGATGTCTTTTCATTAGATACTTACAAAAAACCATGCTTGTATTTTTTGTCCTATGGATATAAATTAAAGCAGCACATAGCTTATGTACCAAGAATTGAAGATTGGCTCTGACCACCAAAAATAGAGCGGTGCTTAAAAAATAATTTAGCCAATATTAAATCCTCGAAAAACTAACAACGAAAACACTATAAATTAGCGATGCTGTCTAATTCAAATTTGAGAGGTGTAATTTTTTCCAGAAAGCGATTTTTGCTGCTACCTGTCATTGGCTCACCAGTTGGCAACTTTAAACGCAATGCATCAACCTGAACACCATTTTTCCAAAAACGATAACAAACGTGCGGTCCAGTGGCTAAACCAGTGCTACCTACTAAACCTATAACTTGTCCTTGCGTTACACGTTGTCCACGTTTAACTAAAATTTTAGACATGTGAAGATATTGTGTAGAATAGGTTCCGTTGTGTTTTACTTTGACAAAATTTCCATTTCCTGCTGTAAAACCACTTTGCTCTACAACACCACCCGCTGTAGTAGTAATAGGTGTTCCACGTGGTGCTGCGTAATCAGTTCCTTTATGTGCTTTCCATCGATGTTGAACCGGATGAAAACGACTCGAAGAAAAACGAGAGGATATCCTACTAAATTTTATAGGAGATTTAAGGAAGAAATTTTTAAGCGTTTTACCATTTTCATCATAATATTCGACTTTTTCAGAATTGGGATTCTGCGCAAATGGGAATGCATAAATAATTTTTCCTCTGTACTCGAAAAATGACGCTTCTAATTCCTCGACTCCATCATATATACTATCATTAATAAAGCGCTCTGTAAAAGTAATCGCAAAGCGATCTCCTTTTTTTAATTTCATAAAATCGATGGAGTACGCATAAATCTTGGCGATTTTACTTGCTAGAGCTCCTTCAATTTTGGCATTGCCTAAAGTTTCTGATAATGATTCTTTTAAAACGCCACCAATAGTGCGACGTTTAATAGTAATAGGTTTTGTTTTCTTGTAAGCCACTACTGCACTGTCACGCATATCAACAACATAATAAGTAAGGGCATCTGGTTGGTAAATAAAAACTTTTAAGTCGTGTTTTTTATTCTTAGATCGAAGTAATGTATATGGTTTATGATATCTAATGGATCTCACATTAAAAGTATCTTTTATAGCTGCAATAATATCGTAAACTCTTCGATCACCAATATTTTGATTTTCAATAATAGTTCCAAAAGTATCTCCTTTTTGTACTGTATCCTGCACTACATTATAGTCAGCATATACAAACCCAAACTCTGCCTTTTTGGGAACAACTTCTACTGTTTTTTCTTTTACTACTTCCTTTTTTTCTTTATTACAAGACACCAAAGAAAATAGCACTATTATAACTATGAATATTTGTTTCAAACCGTGTTTTTTAATTCAATCTACATTTCCGCTCCCCAATTTTTTAATTCATGCTCGCTCCATAACTCAGGAAAGAATATTCTTCTCTGATACTTAGGATGCATGTATTTTTTCCAGTCACTGCCACCAGTCGCTTCACCATCACCTTTACCACTACTATCAATATATTTTTTAGCAGTATTTAAATGTTGCATTACCCATGTTATGTTCACGGTATGATCATAGTGACGCATTGCTTGAATTAATTCTGGATTTTTTTGGTCTAATTCTGGCAATTGTTTGAATTTTTGCCAGATATTAATGGTGTTGTATTCCTCCATGTGGTTGAGGAATAATTTTTTGTATTTTTTTTCAAACTCATCTAAAAGAAAGGACTTTTTACCAGTGTGATAATCTTTTCCGGCTGCTTGCCAATATAAATGTTCGAAAGCAAAATCATAAGAAGTGCTTCTATCAATAGAATCTCTGAAACGGTGATCAATAAGATTAATCAAATCAGTTGAAGAAAATTCGATCAAGCGATATTGTGCACTTTGAAATCCGCTAGCTGGAGTCAAAGTATTTCTAAATTTCATGTATTGATCTACATCCATTCCATCTTCCATAATACTAAATGAGGTCGTTAACATATCAAAGTAACGACTGATTCTCATCAGGCGTTCCGTGAAAAAGACAGTGTCGATGTTCTCGCAATATGAAATTTGCTTCATCTCCCAAAGTATCATTTTGAAAATTAATTCATTAACTTGATGATACATTATAAAAACCATTTCATCAGGAAGCGTGGTTCTTTGAGTTTGAATATTTAGTAAAGCATCTGTTTGGATGTAATCCCAATAAGTAATGGGTTTAGACCAAAGTAATCCTTCGAGTTGAGTCTCTGTTTTTTGATTTATCGCTTGGTATTTAAGCTCAATTTCTCTTAAAAGGTATTCTGAATTCTCAATTTCGTTCATTCTTATTTTGTTTTAAAAGAATTTTTCAATCCTTTATATGCATCTATATCTGCCTTAATAGATCCTACAGCTAAACTAGCTTTTATTCGAAGCGGTAATTTATTTCCATCATCTGAAATCCAAACTGTTAGACTCTCTTGCTCTTTAAAAACACGTCCTGATTGTACTAACGGTCTAAATATCATAGAAGGAACAACGCCAAATTTAGTGGTTATATTTTCCCGACCAATAAACTTTAGCTTAAATTTTGTAGTTTCATCATCAAAAAACATGTCTATAGCAATAGCTTCACCCACTTTTAACTTATCAATATTAGGATGATTCCTCAAATAATAAAAAGTTGAAAGAATATCTTGTGTGTTTTTTGGGATCAATAAAGTTTTTTCACTCTTACTCTTATAGTCTTTAACTACTACACGATTTGTTGATTGATTGAAAAAACCTTCTTGGTTTTTAGTGTATCCACCTTCATTAATTTTTCGAACGTATTGAACTGGATTACCGGTTTCTTTATCAATATAGCTTTCGTACAAGTCATCAACTTTAAAGAAAAAGCGTGACATTCCAGTAGTATATCCTTTTCCAACGACGTGGAAAGCCTTTCTATTGTTGACTGTTGCGTCTTTAACTTCGAGCGTAGCATACCCAGCGTTTACAATACCGTAATGAATTCTAAATTTAAAATATTCGCCTACACCATAAGCATCTTCCTGAGGAGAATCAAAACTTACGGTAGCAATTAATATAAGGAGGAGTAGTATCTTTTTCATTTCTTTTCTTTGTCAGATTAAGGACTGTACCTGCAAACTTTGTTCCAAATATATTAAAACAAAAAAACTCAGTCAAATAATGACTGAGTTTTTATGCTATTAACTAACCAAAAAACTATAAATTATGAAATTTATATCAATTTAGGAAGGAAACCACCCCCTCCAGTTTTGCGAGTGCAAAGGTAGTTAACAAATCCAGTTATTATTAGTTAAAAATATACTTTAACATTATATGTGTAAAAAACGATACCGTTCATCGGTTAAAATTTCACATACTATAAAAATAAAGCCTTTCTACAACGTTCCGCGTAATGCTTGCTCTCGCTCTATAGACTCAAAAAGGGCTTTAAAGTTACCAGCACCAAAACCTTTAGCTCCCATACGCTGAATGATCTCAAAGAATAAAGTTGGTCTATCTTGCACCGGCTTGGTAAAGATTTGCAACAAATAACCCTCTTCATCAGCATCTACCATAATAGCCAGTCTCTCGATTTCACCTAGATCTTCTTTCATTAATTTCATGTGATCTCCTAAGCGTTCTGGAATCGCTTGATAATAGGTATGAGGTGGCGCTGACAAAAATTCGATTCCTCTAGCCTTCAATTGCGAAACAGTCTTAATGATATCGTCAGTTGCAATTGCGATATGCTGAATTCCAGGTCCACCGTAAAAATCTAAGTATTCCTCAATTTGTGATTTTTTCTTTCCTTCAGCTGGTTCGTTTATTGGAAATTTGATTCTACCATTTCCATTAGACATTACCTTACTCATTAATGCAGAATACTCCGTATTAATTTGTTTGTCATCAAACGAAAGGAAATTTACAAACCCCATCACTTCTTCGTAAAACTTAACCCACGTATTCATTTCGTTCCAACCGACATTACCAACCATGTGGTCAATGTACTTTAAACCTGTTGGTTCTGGATTATAATCTGATTTCCATTCCTTGTAACCAGGCAAGAATACTCCGTTGTAATTCTTTCTTTCTACAAAAATATGTACAGTCTCTCCATAGGTGTAAATTCCAGAACGGACCACTTCACCAAATTCATCTTTTTCAACCGTTGGTTCCATAAAAGAACGAGCGCCACGTTTCATTGTCTCTTCATAAGCACTTCTTGCATCTTCAACCCACAATGCAGCTACTTTTACTCCATCACCATGTTTTTTTAAATGGTCATTTATTGGAGAATTCTCATTTAATGGTGTAGTCAAAACGATACGAATCTTATCTTGTTTTAAAACATAAGAAGTTCTGTCTTTTACCCCAGTTTCTAGTCCAGCGTATGCTAATGATTGATATCCAAAAGCAGTTTTATAATAATGCGCAGACTGTTTTGCATTTCCTACGTAAAATTCTACGTAGTCTGTACCTAATAATGGAAGGAAATCTTGAGCTCCTTCAAATATTTTTTCTAAACCGTATTCCACTGATTTTAATTCTTTTGACATTTTTTTTTAATTTTTATATGCAGTTCTATTTTAAACGCAGATGAGGCGAATAAAACAGATTTACACGGATTTTATTAATTTTATATTGTTTTAAATTTTTAGCTCACAATGATTCAAATCTCAGATAAATTGATTTTTTGTCGTTTTTACGTTAAATGATAATGCGAAGTCTTAAAAAATATTAAGCGATAAGGAGCCTATAAGATTAAATGTGATTGCTTCGTCCCTCGCAATGACTACTCAACCCACGATTTATAATATTGACCATCGTCTAATCCCATCGCTTCTTCAGTAACCATAAGTGGACGGAAAGTATCAACCATCACTGCTAACTCATGCGTTTCTGTGTGACCAATACTGCGTTCCATCGCTCCGGGCGCTGGTCCGTGTGGAATTCCTTTAGGATGCAAAGTGATATGACCTTGCTCTATGTTATTACGTGACATAAAGTCACCATCTACATAATACAAAACCTCATCGCTATCAATATTGCTATGATTGTATGGAGCTGGAATAGATTTTGGATGATAATCGTATAATCTTGGAACGAAAGAACAAACAACAAAAGTTGCTGTTTCAAATGTTTGATGCACCGGTGGTGGTTGGTGCACACGTCCTGTTATTGGTTCGAAGTTATGAATACTAAATCCGTAAGGGAAATTATATCCATCCCAACCTACAACGTCAAAAGGATGTGAGGCATAAACTACTTCATGCATCATTCCTTCTTTCTTTATTTTAATAAGGAAATCTCCTTTTTCATCATGAGTTTCTAACTCAGAAGGCAAAATAAAATCACGCTCACAAAAAGGTGCATGTTCTAAATGCTGTCCTGACTCATTCTTGTATCTTTTAGGAGTGTAAAAAGGCGCAAAAGATTCGACATAGAAAAGTCTGTTTTCTTCAGTATCAAAATCGATTTGGTAAATCATTCCGCGTGGAATTATAAGATAGTCACCGTATACAAAAGGAATATTTCCCATCATCGTACGTAACTTACCTTTTCCTTTATGAATGAAAATCATTTCGTCAGCATCGGCATTTTTATAAAAGTAATCGCGCAATGATTTTCGTGGAGCAGCTAAACCTATTGTGCAGTCTTTATTTACCAACATAGGTTTGCGACTGTCCAAAAAGTCATCTTCGGCTTTCAATTCGAAACCTTTAAACAACAATGATTTTATATTTTTGCCAATAGCAATTTTTGGCTCTACAGAATACGATTTTAGAATTTCTTTAACCTGCGTAGGTCTGTGAACATGATAAAGCAAAGAAGAGTGACCATTAAATCCTTCTGTTCCAAATAGTTGTTCGTAATACAAACCGCCGTTTGGCTTTTCAAATTGCGTGTGACGCTTTTGAGGAAAACTCCCCAATTTATGATATAAAGGCATGATTTTTTAAATTAGAAGATTTGACAATTAGAAAATAAGTAAACGAGAAAATAACAGCATTTTGAAAACGAACTCATTCTCTACTTTATCTTATTCGTAGTATTATCTAATCGATCTACTATTCAGGATTTCTCTTGATTAGAAATTGTAGATATCCTAATAAACCAGGCCAAGTTATTTTCATAATAACAAATATCGGAATTTTAATTAATATAAATTATATTTAAAACATAAAACCAACACTAAACCAAGTAAAGCCTTTAGGCAACTCTGGTGACCAAGAATATTTTATTTCTATTGGACCAACTATAGTTTCTAAACCGTATCCTACGGCATAACCAGAATATTTTGGGATTGAAATCCAGTCCACTCCTTCAAATATTTTATCTCCGATATTAGCGAAATTGGCTGAAAAATTAATGTGGTTCTTTTTATAAAATTCGTAATCTAAAGTTCCAGTAGATTTAATATAACTATTTGCCACTATGCTCATGTAATCATAGCCATATAAATATTTAAATCCGTTAAGGGTGTTATAGCCGTAACCTCCCAAGATAAAATTAAAGAAAGGAACGCTTTTTTGTCCAAAACTAAATCCAGCATCAGTTTGAAATTTAATCGTTGCATTTTTAAATAACTTTGCTGCTACTCCAAAATCTCCTTTAGCAATAGAAAACGGTTGAAAATTTCCTGTGTAATCTGATGAAAATAAAAATGATTGAATGTCTCCATTAAAATACCATCCTTTTTTAGGGAAGTATTTATTATCGAACGAATCAAATTTCATGTACCCAAAAGCACTAACATAACTACTTCTGTCAATTATTGGGTCAACATTCGCGAGTGTTTCCGATTTGATTTTTAAATACTTGAGTTCTAATCCACCACCAACTAAAAATTTTTGTACAAATAAGGATTGAAAATACACTTGATTGGTAAGATCTGAAAAATCTACATTTAAAGTATTTATGTTCGTATTATTGACAGTATTAGGACTTATTTCTTTAGCAATATTTCGGTTAAATTGATTGTAATGCGATTTAAAACCAAAACTTAAATTGAATCCATTTTCAATATAATAATCTAGATTATATCTAAAGTTATCACCTAATACAATATCTAGCGACGCAATATCATTTTTTAAAAGTGCTTTTTTACGAGTCAAATTTATTAAGACACCACTCTTAAATAAATTATCGTAATGCAAACCAAATTTCAAATAGGTCTTTGTAGGATTCTCTTTTAAACTTAAATTTAAATCTACTCCTTCTGCATTAGGTTCAAATGCATAAGAGATCGAACTAAAGTTTTGAGTAGCATTAATATTGTTAATCCCTTTCAATAAATCGTTGTAAGTTATTTTTGTATTCGGTTTGAATCTCAATTTTCCACTGATATATTCTTTAGTATAATTTTCTAATTTATTAGTGTTAATAGAACGAATTTTTAAACTATCAGAATTTAAAATCAACTTTGGTTTTACGTATGGATTATCCTCATCAACTAATTTTTTTAATTGTTCGAAAACACCAAAAGCTGCTTCTTCACCTTTTATAATAATATCTTTCCCTTTATCAAATGAAATCACACCATATTGCGTAATATCTGGTTTAATATAAATATCAGTATTGCTAATGTTTTTTTTCATTCGTTCGATCGAATGTAGATTTGTGATTTGAACTAGAATTTTAGTCGCATCCTTTAACTGATTCCGGTCTAAAAGATCATTTTGGACATCAACACCTATAATAATATCAGCCCCCAGTTTTCTCACTTCTTCAATGGGATAGTTGTTAATAACTCCGCCATCAACAAGAATATCGCCATCTATTTCCACAGGAGAAAATAAAGATGGAAAAGCGGAACTCGCAATCATTGCTTGTGCTAAATTTCCTTTGTTTAATAGCACTTCCTTACCTGTTTCAATATTAGTTCCTATACATAAAAAAGGCGTTGGCAACTTATTGAAATCTGTCACATGCCTTACATTTCTTGTAATTCTGCTTAATAAATTATAATTGTACATTCCTTTTGATAAAGCTTCAGGAATTCCAATTTTCAGTTTGTTAAACGGTAAAACTAAAGCGTATAATTCTTCATTTCTTCTTTCGTAGAAGTTTTTAGAGGATCGCGGAATAAAATCATTGATTAATTTACTAAAGTCGGTGGCTTGAAAAATAGAATCAATTTGAGAAGCATTATAGCCAGAAGCATACAATCCTCCTATCACAGCACCCATGCTAGTCCCGCCTATGTAATCGACTTTAACACCTGCTTCTTCCAATACTTTAAGAACACCAATATGCGCAAATCCTTTTGCTCCACCACCACTGAGAACTAAACCTATTTTTGGTTTTTTTTGTTCTTGTGCAACAGTGCTTTGTGAAAGAAAAAATATAGCGATTATAGAATAGAATAATAGTTTTGAAAACGAGTCTAAGCCCCAGATAGAAGTAGAAAGCCGCGACAGTGAAAAATCTATTTTTTCTTGAAAAAAAAGAGCGCCCCTAGAAGCTCCTTTTTTTTCATTAGAATAAAAGATTTTTTGCAGAGCGCTTGAAACGGATAGCTGGAATAGGCTCATAGAGAAAGGACTAGTTATTCTTGTAAAATTCGACAATTTTTTTGGCTTTTGATACTCCTATAACGTCTGAAATATCTTTTTCTGTGGCTAATTTCAATCTTTTAACACTTTTAAAGTGTTGAATTAAAGTCAACATCGTTTTTTCACCAATTCCAGGAATGCTTTCAATTGAAGAATTTAGCGCTGCTTTACTCCTCTTATCACGGTGATGCGTAATCCCAAAACGGTGTGCTTCGTTACGCAACTGCTGAATAATTTTTAAAGTTTCGGATCTTTTATCCAAATATAAAGGAACAGAATCACCTGGATAAAATAGTTCTTCAAGTCTTTTTGCAATTCCAATTACAGTAATTTTTCCTCTCAAACCTAAATCATCAATACTTTTAAGTGCCGAAGAAAGTTGTCCTTTTCCACCATCGATAATGATTAGATTAGGCAATGGTTCGTTTTCATCTAGCAGTCTTTTATATCGTCGATAAACCACTTCGGTCATCGAGGCAAAATCGTCAGGGCCTTCGACAGTTTTTATATTAAAATGACGGTAATCTTTCTTACTCGGCTTTCCATCTTTAAATACTACACACGCCGCAACCGGATTTGTACCTTGAATATTAGAGTTGTCAAAACATTCTATGTGGCGCGGCTCTACAGGCAATCGTAAATCTTTTTGCATTTGCGCCATAATGCGTTTAGTGTGTCGATCTGGATCTACGATTTGGAGTTGCTTCAACTGCTCGATTCGGTAGAACTTAGCATTCCGAATGGATAAATCTAAAACTTGCTTTTTATCTCCTAATTGCGGAACCGTCACTTTTACATTTTCACCAACTTCAACTGCAAATGGAACTACAATTTCGCGTGATAGTAAATGAAAACGTTCACGAAGTTCAATAATAGCGAGTTCTAGTAATTCCTCATCTGGTTCATCTAATTTCTTTTTGATTTCCATAGTGTGCGAACGGATAATCGAACCATGAGAAATCTGGAGGAAATTTACATAAGCAGCGCTCTCATCAGAAACTATTGAAAATACATCTATGTTTGTAATTTTTGGGTTTACAATTGTAGAACGTGACTGGTAATTTTCAAGAATTTCTATCTTCTCTTTAATTTTTTGGGCTTCTTCAAAATGCATATCAGCGGCTAAGTTTGTCATAACGCGCTTGAAATCTTTCATGCTTTCTTTGAAATTACCTTTCAAGATTTCGCGAATAGCGTCTACTTGTTTTTGATAATTTTCTAAAGTTTCGTGTCCTTCACAAGGTCCCATGCAGTTGCCAATATGGTATTCGAGACATACCTTAAATTTTCCGCTTTCAATATTGCTTTTACTAAGATCGTAATTGCACGTTCGCAGCGGATATAATTCTTTTATTAATTCTAAAATAGTACTTACTGTTTTGAAACTCGTGTATGGACCAAAATATTCAGAACCATCTTTAACCATTCTTCTAGTGGCAAAAATTCGCGAAAAAGGTTCTTTTTTAATACACAACCATGGATAACTTTTATCATCACGCAACAAGACATTATAGCGTGGTTGCAGGGTTTTTATCAAATTGTTTTCTAATAAAAGCGCATCGGTTTCTGTAGGAACAACAATATGCTTTATAGTAACAATCTTCTTTACGAGCACATTGGTTTTAGCCGTATCATGAATTTTATTGAAATAAGAAGAAACTCTTTTTTTTAAATTTTTAGCTTTACCCACATATAAAATTTTCCCGTCCTTATCGTAATATTGATAGACGCCGGGATTGTCTGGTAAAGTTTGGATTTGGAGCGCTAAAGATGCTGGATTCATCTAACAAAGTTAATCTCAAAAATTACGATATACAAACTAAAATTTTCTTAAATAGTTATGCCAAAAGTTTTACGAGAAATTTAGTTCGTAATTGGTTATTATGGCTATTTTTATCTTTTCAAGATATAATGATGAAAATTAATACTACTCCTATTGTTCTTTTTGGCGAAACCATTATGCCTGGAGAGAACAAAACTATCAACGTTGAGATTGCCAGATTGCATACTACTACAAAATTAAACATGCCTATTATCGTTCGGCGCTCTAAATTTGACGGACCTATTGTACTTTTTTCAGCTGGAATTCATGGTGACGAAATCAATGGTGTCGAAATTGTGAGACAACTGATTCGTAAAAAGATAAATAAGCCGAAGAGAGGAACAGTAATTTGCATTCCTATAATTAATGTTTACGGTTTTATCAATAAATCCAGAGAATTTCCCGATGGAAGAGATTTAAATAGAGTATTTCCGGGCAGTAAAGCAGGTTCTTTAGCGAGTCGATTTGCTTTTCATATTTTAGCTGAAATTATGCCAATTGTTCAATATGGTGTGGATTTTCATGCTGGTGGAGCCAGTCGGTTTAATGTGGCGCAAATTAGAATAGCTCCCACTAACAGTGATTTAAAAGTTTTAGCCGATGCTTTTAACGCGCCATTTACATTATATTCTCGAAACATCGTAGGCTCCTTTAGAAATTCAAGTGAAAGAATGAACGTTAAAATGTTACTTTTTGAAGGTGGAAAATCACTTGACATTAATACGAGTATTGCTGACGAAGGTGTAAATGGCGCAAAACGTTTACTTTCTTATTTAGATATGCTAGATTCAAAACACATTGTAACCCAACAAGCATCACATACTATTTACATTGAAAAATCAGGTTGGATTCGGGCTAAATGTTCTGGATTACTGCACGATTTTGACATGATAGGCAAATTTGTAAAAAAAGGAACTGTCCTGGCTATGATAACAGATCCTTACGGAAAATTTGAAAGAAAAGTTAAAGCACCAAATGCTGGTTACATTATTAATGCAAATCATTCACCTATCGTATATGAAGGTGATGCGATTTACCATTTGTCGAATGCATTAGATTCAGAGGAAGCAGAATAAATTACTTAAAATGAAAAAAACAGAACTACGACTTAAATATAAAGAGTTAAGAAAATCACTTTCTGAAAATCAAAACGAAGAAATGAGTCTGGCTATAGCCAATAATTTAATCTCACTTCCTATTTGGCATAAAACCTATTTCCATATTTTCCTTCCAATAACAGAACATAATGAAGTAGATACCGAATTTATTTTGCATTTACTATCTGGAAAAGACAAGGAGATTATTATCTCTAGAAGTGATTTTGAGACGAGAAATATGCAGCATTTTCTATTGACTGATAATACAAAAATTGAGAAAAACGAATATAATATTCCTGAACCGGTTGATGGAATCGAAGTGCCTCCTGCTAAAATAGATGTTGTATTTGTACCGCTTTTAGCATTTGACATAAAAGGACATCGTGCAGGTTACGGAAAAGGATTTTATGATAAATTCCTTTCGGAGTGCAAACCAGAAACTATTAAAATAGGACTATCTTTTTTTGAAGCGGAGGAATTAATTGAAGACGTTTTTAAGGGCGACATACAGTTAAATTATTGTGTTACAGCTAAGAAAGTTTACGAGTTTTAAATGGTATAAAAAGAAAAAGAAACTCGATATTCCATCGAGCTCCTTTTTATATTTCTACTAAAACTAACTTTGGTTATTTTGGATCTAAAATATTCTCAATTCTCTTTATACAATCTAAGTAATGAAATTTTGTTTCTGCATTCGCTGCTCCACTTTTTGCGGTTGCAAGCGTTCCTTTCAAAACATTTAATTGCCCTCTTACTAATCCTCTAATATCAGATTGAGATACATTGTAATAATCTCTTGATGATCCTGCTTTTAATTCTTCGTCCATCAAAAAACTCATTCTTTCAATATACGCGCGCTGCAGGTTTCTTCTGTAAATAGTTACATTCGATCCTGAGCTAGCTTCTTTCCAAATACCTTTGCGCATGTCTTGAAGTAAGTCATTAGCGGTATAGTTATTTGCTCCTAAAATTTCAGCATCCATCAAGCGTCCTATTCGATCAAAGCTTAAAATAGTATTTAAATGACGAACTTGCAAACCTCTAAAACGCTCCGTATAACCTGAATAATTAATGTTTTTTAATGTAGGGATATTCACTAACCAAGTTGGTGATGCAAAAGCATTCGATTGTAACCACTGCATCGCTTCTTGCTGTTTTACTTTTGACACAACATCGTAAATACTTCCTTGTTGGTTTGGCTTTTTAGTGTTTTCATAAACTCCACCTACATTCGTCACGACATGTCCTACATATCGACCCCAAACATCCATCATTTCTTTATATAACTCCTCTAGATCTTCGTAATTATTAGTTACATCGCTTGTCCATTTTGACAAATTAGCAGCAACATATTCTAAGTTTTTAAGACCGTAAGTACTTGCTTTCACTGAATTGTTTCCAATGTCTTCCGTTTGCGAAGAAGGATCAAATGAACTACTTTGTTTCCCAAATTTATAATTCAAATCTCCTGCTTTTTCTAAAATCCATTTGTCTAATGTAGGAACTTCAGCTTCTGGAGATTTAACATTTGGAATCACACGATATCCCCAGTTTAAAGCATAGTGATCGTAAGGTCCCATTTGGCGAATAAAACGAACTCCTTTATCTCCTGGCTGAGCAATATAATTAAAACGAGCATAATCCATTAAACTTGCTGCAATTCCGTATTTCTGAGTAAACGCAGCATTTCTATAGCTTTCTACATCATAAGCACTGCTCGCTCCCATATTGTGTGGAAAACCTAGCGCATGCCCTACTTCATGAGCAATTACAAAACGCATCATCTCACCCATTTCTTCATCAGAAGTGTTTAAAGTTCTAGCGGAAGCATTAGCAGCTCCTGTTTCTAATAAATATCTATTACGATACGAACGTAAATGATTGTGATACCAGATAACATCGCTCTCAATAATCTCACCCGTTCTAGGATCAGAAACACTTGGCCCAACAGCATTACGCGTTGTGCTTGCCACATATCTAATTACAGAATACCGAATATCCTCCGGACTAAAATCTGGATCTTCTTCCTTTGTTGGTGGATCTTTAGCAATAATTGCATTTTTAAAACCTGCTGTTTCAAATGGTTTTTGCCATTCTTCAATTCCTTGTTTTATATATTTACGCAATTTTTCAGGAGTAGCTGGATCTAAATAATATACGATTGGCTTTATTGGTTCAACCAATTCTCCTCTAGCGTATGCTTCCGGATCTTTTGGCTCCAGCCTCCAACGGCGGATAAAAGTTTTACTATCTGATTTCAATTCATTGCTTCCGTAGTCAATTTGGTTCATTGTAAACCAACCAACTCTTGGATCTGCAAGTCGTGGTGTCATAGGAACTTCTGGCAACAAAATCATCGACTGATTCATTTGGATACTTATCGTCTCCGCATCTTTCATCACTGGAGGATTTGATGCGTTATAGGTAAAATCTTGAACGACTTCAATATTCATTGGAAAACTCTTCATTGCTGTAATAAAACTACGAGAGTCATCTAGTCCTTTAACTTTGTAGGATTCACGCATCGAAGCTGAAAGTCCGCTGATCGCTTTTACATCAGTGCTATAAAACTTAGTAACATCGATTACTGTATTTTCGGAATTACTGCTGAAAGCGACAATATCAAAAGCAAATAAAACAGGCTCATAATTATTGTTTTTTACCGAAAGACTAATTGGCAAACTAGAATCTGCAACAGCGCTATATGATTTCACTTTAAGCAGCACCTTATCTTGGAAACGCTGCCAAACGACTAATTGCTCATTCGTTTCAGAACCTGCGTTAACATAACCGCCACCTAAATCAGAAGGTAATTTAGAAAGCCGACTTACTAAAAGCATGTCTCTATCTAAAAGTTTATTAGGGATTTCAAAGAAGTATTTCTTATCGACTTTGTGAACAGTAAAAAGACCATCATCTGACTTGGCGTCTTTAGTAATTACTTTTCCATACTCTTTAATTGTGGTTTCTGGTTTTTTCTCAGGCAAAGCAGATGCAGCTTGCGCCATCTTTTCTTTTTCCTTTTTAGATTGTGCAAATTGACTCGTTGGGATTAACAAAAGTGAAGTTGCCGCAGTCAAAATAAAAAACTTTTTCATTTATTATTTTTTAGTGGTTATAGTTTTCCAAAAATAATTTTTACCATCCCAAAAGCGAATGTTCTTCTTTTCTTTAACTATTAATTAACAATTGTTAAATCGCGCATTTACTGCGACTTCTGAATAAATATAAAAGTAATTGCAAAAATTAGAGTTAAGACAAGGAGTTCTTTATAACTGCACTTTTAAAAATGTTATGAGAATAAATGTAAAAAAACAAGCGCTCTTGATTGTAATCAAGAGCGCTTGTTTTTGCGTACTAACTATAACTTAAAAAGCAAAAGGTAATCTACTCTTGTCCGTGAAAAGCTTTTTTATTGAAAAATATTAAAATTCCAACTCCTGTTGAAATCGCCATATCAGCTACATTGAAAATCGCATTGAAAAACGTAAATTCTCTTCCGCCCCAAATTGGTAACCAGCTTGGTAATATCCCGTGCCAAAAAGGAAAATATAGCATATCGACCACTTTACCATGAAACCAAGTTCCGTAAGGTTGATCTGAAAAAAGAGTGGCTAATTCTTGATGACTGTCATTAAAAATTACACCATAAAAAACGGAGTCAATTATGTTACCAAAAGCTCCTGCAAGAATTAGTGAAATTGCTACGATTAGATAATTTGAACTTTGCTTTCTTTCAACAGAATCCCATAACCAATACCCTATACCTCCTACAGCAACCAATCTAAATAAAGTCAGGAATAATTTTCCGTATTGTCCTGGAATTTCAGTTCCCCAAGCCATTCCCTCATTTTCTATGAACAAGATTTTAAACCATTTAAATACCTCAACCTCTTCGCCTAAAATGAAATTAGTTTTGATGTATATTTTTGAAACTTGGTCAACAAGTAATAGAATAAAAATAAGGAGATACGCTTTTCGTAATGACATTTTGTAAAATTTAATGGGCAAAAGTAGGTAAATTCTAAAAATTAAATTCCAAATCCCAATAATTTTATAAGTAAATTATGGAATTTGGAATTTAATATTAAAAATGTAAAATTCTTATCGTTGCAAGTTCTTTGCTTCGATACTCATTGTAGCGTGAGGAACAATTCTTAGTCTGTCTTTACCAATTAATTTACCGGTAACTTTACAAACTCCGTATGTTTTATTTTCTACACGGAAAAGTGCATTTTTTAAGTCACGTATAAACTTCTCTTGACGAATCGCCAGTTGAGAATTTGCTTCTTTTGACATCGTTTCGCTTCCTTCTTCAAAGGCTTTAAATGTAGGCGAAGTATCATCAGTCCCGTTATTCAAGTCATTCATGTAAGCGCTTTTGATTAAATTTAAATCAGATTGTGCTTTTTGAATCTTGTTCAGGATAATCTCTTTGAACTCTGCTAAATCTGCGTCAGAGTATCGTACTGTTTCGTCTGCCATTTTCGTATTATTTTGAAATTAATATCATTGTTTTTATTTCGTCGAATTCAATTTCTGTACCGTTTTCTATTTCGTCTACAAAAACTAAATCGCTCGTTAATGTTTCTGATTTGATGTAATCTTCATTTTTCAGAATCGCTGTTTCCAAAATCCCATCTCTTTTCAATTGGACTTTAATTTTATCAGTAACTTCAAATCCAGAATCTTTACGGATATTCTGAATTCTATTTACTAATTCCCTAGCAATTCCTTCTTGCTTCAACTCTTCAGAAATTGTAATGTCAAGTGCAACCGTTATTCCATTTGAGTTAGCGACTAACCAACCCTCAATATCTTGCGATGTAATCTCTACATCTTCTAGGGTTAAAAATACATTATTTCCCCCAATAATTACCTCTAAAGTACCTTTCTTATCTAACTCACTTATCTGTTCTTTTGTAAATCCTTGTATCTCCTTAGAAACCAGACCCATATCCTTACCAAAGCGCGGTCCTAGTGCTTTAAAATTAGGTTTAATCTGTTTAACAAGTATTCCTGAAGCATCATCTAAGAGCACAATTTCCTTAACATTTACTTCCGCTTTTATCAAGTCAGATACTGCATCAATTTCAGCTCTTTGATTTTCATCAAGCACAGGAATCATTACTTTTTGTAGTGGTTGACGCACTTTAATCATTTCCTTTTTTCGCAATGATAAAACTAATGAAGAAATCGTTTGTGCTTTCTGCATTTTACTCTCTAACGATTTGTCAACAAATTGCTCATTGTATTTAGGAAATTCGGCCAAATGTACACTATCAAATTGCTCTGACTCTGTAGCTAAAGTTAAATCTCTGTAAAGTTTGTCCATGAAGAAAGGAGCGATTGGCGCCCCAAGCTTACTAATGGTTAACAAACAAGTATATAATGTTTGATACGCTGCAATTTTATCTTGTGCATATTCACCTTTCCAGAAACGACGACGACATAAACGTACGTACCAGTTACTTAAGTTTTCTTGTACAAAATCTGATATTGCACGAGCTGCTTTTGTAGGTTCGTAATCTGAATAGAAACCATCTACGTCTTTTATCAAAGTATTTAATTCTGAAATAATCCATTGATCAATTTCAGGTCTTTCGTTCATCGGAATTTCAGCTTCTGCATATTTGAAACCATCAATATTAGCATACAAACTAAAGAATGAATACGTATTATATAATGTTCCAAAGAACTTTCTACGAACCTCAGCAATTCCTTCTAGGTCAAACTTTAAATTATCCCAAGGATTCGCATTTGAAATCATGTACCAACGCGTTGCATCGGGACCGTATTCTTTTAAAGTTTCGAAAGGATCAGCCGCATTCCCTAGACGTTTAGACATTTTCTGTCCGTTTTTGTCTAAAACTAAACCATTAGAAACTACATTTTTATAAGCTACTTTATCAAAAACTAAAGTCCCAATAGCATGCAAGGTATAAAACCAACCACGTGTTTGATCGACTCCTTCAGCAATAAAATCAGCTGGGAAATCTTTGTTTTGATCGATTTTATCTTTATTTTCAAAAGGATAATGCCATTGTGCATAAGGCATTGAACCTGAATCAAACCAAACATCTATCAAATCAGCTTCACGCTTCATTGGCTTACCAGAAGCAGAAACTAACGTAATTTCATCTACTACATTTTTATGTAAATCGATTAAATCATAATTGGACTCAGCCATATTTCCAATTTCGAAACCTTTAAAAGGATTTTCTTTTTGGAAACCTGCAGCGATAGATTTCTCTATTTCATTATATAATTCTTCAACTGAACCAATTAGGATTTCTTCTGTTCCTTCCTCGGTTCTCCAAATTGGTAATGGAATTCCCCAATATCTTGAACGAGATAAATTCCAGTCATTAGCATTTTTCAACCAGTTCCCAAAACGGCCTTCACCAGTTGCTTTTGGCTTCCAGTTTATAGTCTCGTTTAAATCGAACATACGATCTCTAACTTCTGTAATTTTTATAAACCAAGAATCTAAAGGATAGTATAATATAGGTTTGTCGGTTCTCCAGCAATGTGGATAACTGTGGACATATTTCTCCACTTTAAACGCTCTATTTTCTTCTTTTAATCGAATAGCTAGCTCAACATCTATAGAACGTTCTGGAGCTTCGCCGTCGTTATAGTATTCATTTTTGACATATTTACCAGCATATTCACCTACATGTGAAGTAAATTTTCCTTGTAAATCGACTAAAGGAACTGGAGTTCCATTTTCATCTAAAACTAACATCGGTGGAATTTCAGGAGAAGCTTCTTTAGCTACTTTTGCATCATCCGCACCAAATGTTGGCGCCGTGTGTACAATTCCTGTTCCATCTTCAGTGGTTACAAAATCACCTGCAATAACTCTAAATGCGTTATCAGCATTTTGGTATGGTAAAACAAATTTCAATAATTGCTCGTAACGGATGTCAACTAAATCAGCACCTTTACATTCTGCAAGAACTTGGTATGGAATTTTTTTATCACCTTCTTTGAAGTTTTCAAAATCAGCAAGTTCAGAACTTTCAAAAAATCCTTTACCAAATTGTTTTCCAACTAAGTTTTTAGCTAAAATTACTGTCGAAGAACGAAACGTGTATTGATTGAATGTTTTTACTAAGGCATAATCTATTTTTGGACCTACAGTTAAAGCAGTGTTTGAAGGCAACGTCCATGGAGTTGTTGTCCAAGCTAAAATAAAAATTTCATCTAAATCTAGCGCTTCTAACTTATAATGCTTTAAATTTTTTGAAGTGATGTAATCGTAAAACTTAGAGAACAGTAATTCTTTGTGCGCATCAATTACTTTGAATTGAGCTACAACAGTAGTATCAGTTACATCTCTATAACTCCCTGGTTGATTTACTTCATGCGACGATAATCCTGTTCCCGCTTTTGGAGAATAGGGTTGAATCGTGTAACCTTTATACATTAAATCCTTATTGTAGATTTGCTTTAAAATCCACCAAACGGTTTCCATGTATTTAGATTTATAAGTCACATATGGATCTTCCATATCAACCCAATAACCCATTTTTTCAGTCAAGTCATTCCATACATCCGTATAACGCATTACGGTTTTTTTACACGCTTCGTTATATTCTTCAATAGAAATGGTTTTCCCAATATCTTCTTTAGTAATTCCTAATTCCTTCTCTGTTCCTAATTCTACTGGCAAACCATGTGTGTCCCAACCTGCTTTACGCTTTACTTGGAAACCTTTTTGAGTTTTATATCTGCAAAAAATATCTTTAATAGCACGTGCCATCACGTGGTGAATTCCAGGCAATCCGTTTGCAGAAGGTGGACCCTCAAAAAATACGAACGGTTCGTTCCCTTCACGTGTCGTTACACTTTTCTCGAATATGTTTTCTTTCTTCCAAAAATCTAGTACTTCTGACGCTACTGTAGGTAAGTCAAGTCCTTTGTATTCAGTAAATTTTGTGCTCATTTTATCCTTTTCTTTAATCGAAGTGCGAAAGTAATAAAATAATGTCGAAAGTCGAAAGAGATTGCAGTTTTTGGAAAGGAGTTAGTAGATTAAAATTCATAAATTTTAAATGGCGTTACACTATATTTAATTTTTTTTATTTTCAGTTTATTAAAAAACACTCTTTTGCAAAAAAATTATAAAATTCTCACTCTTATTTTGGCAATCTTGATGCTACACTCTTGCGGAACCTATCGTATAAATAAAACCGCAGCGTTTACTAAATTAACTGATTTACAAACGTTAAGTGGAACCTATATCGGAAAATCTGAGGCGAGTTCAAAAAATAAAAACGTTAGTTATCTTTTAAAAAATTTCAATATTGATAGTGAGAAAGCTGATTTTGTTAATCTAATTTTCGAAGAGCCAAATATTGTGAAACTTAATTATTTAGTAGATTCAAAAGAAGGAACAGTACAGCGAGAAATAGTATTGAAAGGTGAGCGTAAAGAGCAGTTTTTAGAAATTTATTTTTCAAAACAACAGTCATTTGTTCCGTTGCTTTACAGCAAAGTAAATATAAAGCGGATACGTATTGGTCAAGATAAAGATGGCGACTTACTAATAATGGATTTCTACGATTATAGTGGAAATTTTCTGTTTTTTGGTGCCGGAAGTGATTTTGAGAAAGCATGTCATTACACTAAATTCGATAAACAAATTGGATTGTTTCCAGACTTCAAGAATGGTAAGTGGGGATTTATAAATGGCGATAAACAGGAAATAATCAGTGCAAAGTATGACTTTGCTTATGCCTTTGCTAACAATGCAGCTAAAGTAAAACTCAATCATAAATGGAGACTTATTGATTCTGATGGAAGAGAAATAACTCCAATCGTTTATGAAGTTCTCACTTCTGATTATGTTTTCCAAAAACAACCTGTTTATCTTGTAGAAAAAAATAATAAAAAGGGAATTTTAGATGTTCAAGGCAATGAAATAATACCAACAGTTTACGATTCTATTGATAGACTTTATAGTCCAGAATTTCGATTAAAACTTGGAGATAAATTTGGTCTTGCGACGAAAGAAAAAATAATTATTCCTGCTATTTATGACGAAGTAGAATATTTCGGGAATAGTCCTTATGTCGTAGTTAAGAAAAATGGAAATATTTATTTGGTAGACAAAGAAGGTTTTGAATATAAAACAGAAGTTACTCCATTAAAAGATGTTTTGTTCAAAAGTCAAACCCACTATTATAAACCTATTTTAACTTCGAAAAGGAAAATAAATTTGGACGAACAGTTTTCTAAATAAACTTAAAATAAAAAAAAGCCATTAAAATTAAATCTTGATGGCTTTGCTGGTTTTGGTTAATTACTTCTTATTGAAAATCTGAATAGAATTATCTAAGACATAAAATATATTTTCTGTCACAGGATCTATTTCATAAATTGGTTTATTATTTTTAAAGATAATTTTATCTAGTTCAACACCATCTGATTTTCTAACTTTTACTAAGACTTTCTCTCCTGTTTCTGCTTTTGCAAAAATATATGAGTAATCTCTATTTTGCTTCATCGTGTTAAAACGAGAATTAAACTTAGCTGCTACAATTCCCATTGCTGCTGATGCTACCGCTTGATTTTTAGATTTTTTCAATAATTTTTGATCAGCATCTTTACGAATGTTTCCAACAATATGACCTCTTTCATCTCTAACAACTAAATCAATTTCTTGTCCTGCAAATCCATTTACCGCTGATGCAGCTCCCATTGCAAAACTTCCGGCGATTGAAGCTCCTTTTAATAATCTTCGTCCCGTTTCTCCTGGCTGCTTATATACGTTGTGGTATTTAATAGTTCCGTCAAGCGCTACACCCATTACTTCTACTGGTCCTGATAATGCAACTCCCCAAGGATAATTTTCAATACTATTTAAATCTTTCTCATTTTTTACATTCACTTTTGCAAACGGCTCTGGCTTATCACTTATACTTGGATCAAATTTATAAAGTTTCTCGTCATTATAAACTAAGTAAGAATTTGTAGGCTCGTCATAAGTAGGCAATACTGGTCTTTTTTCGTTAAACTTAATATTACGTTTCCATAGTTTAACGCCTGTTTTATAATCTACCATGTTACCATAAGTTCCTGTAAGATACATCACTTTTTCACCTACTCTTCCTAGATTATAAATAGGATCTTCTTTGTCATCAGCAATTTCTATAAATTTTTTCCAAATCTTTTGCCCGTCCTTATCGATAAGCATCATTTCATTTTCTGCAACATATAAAAAATCTTGCTCAATAGAAATTACTTTTTTCAATCCGTCTCCTCTCGCATCTTTTTTCCAAATTTTTTCTCCTGAGTTTAAATTAAAAAAATTAAAACCACCGTAATGTGCAATCAACAACTTTGTTCCCCAGTCTTCTAAGTAAATTACCTTTTTAGTTTTAATAGATTCTTTCCAAATACTTTTACCAGTTTCTGTGCTCAAGACATTTAAGTATTCCTTAGTAGATAATAACCCTTTACTATTTACAACAACGATATTTTTATCATTTTGTGTTAGAAAGAATTTTGAATAATCTTCGTCAGCTTTCCAATTTAACTTTCCAGATTCTCTCTCAAAAGAGTACAATTTACCGTAAAGTAAATAGTAAACAACAGATCCGTTTACACGAGCAACATTTGTATTCGCTGATTCTTTTAGAGAAAAACTGAACAATGATTTGGCTTTATCAACGACTGTATTCCACTTCAAATTACCCGTTTTCATGTCAATTAATGCAATTGCCATATCACCACCACTTTTTAGAGTAAGCAAATACTCATCTGTTTCAGGAAGAAAATCAGATTGTGTAACCCAGAAAGATTCTTTAGAGGAATTATAAACTACTTTCCCAGTGTCTGTGTTTATAATTATAAATTTTGAATTGATGTACGCTTCAACATAAGGACTTCCTGCAATGCTTGTCAAATCGCTTTTGTCTTTGAATATTTTACCAAAATCTGGATCTGTCAAAATATCTGCAGCTGAAGTTTTACCAAAATCGTCACTAGTTAACGTCCATACTATTTTCTTAGTATCTGGGTTAATTCCTTTGATTGTGTTTCCTTCTTTGAAAACAACAATTCCAGTAATTTCGTTTTGAACTAAATCTTGAACATTAGATTCTGTAGTAATTTTTTCATCGTAATTCCGCTGCGAATATCCGGAAAAACTTAGTAATAAAATGGCAATAATTGATAGTGTGATTTTTTTTATGTGTACTCTTTAAATTATTTATAATTAAGTCTTATTATCGCTTTATACTTAAGAAAACAAATTTGAAAAGTGTTATTTTTAAGAAATCCCAAATATATATAAAAAATTTAAAATTTATTAAGAAAAAATTTCCTTCAAAATATCGAGTGATTTAGGCTTTTTAAAACCGTCTAAATGGAAACTATAGTAATCAATTAATACTTTTAAAACGATTTGTCTTTCGATAACATGGAAGGTTTTTTTATCACTGTCAAATTTTAAATCAATCAGTTTTTTAAATAAATTGGTTTCATGTTCAGTCAATGAACTAATTGCATGAAAAGGTGTAAAAACACCTTCTGTCATTTCGAAAAAAGGCATATTAACGTCAGAAGTATCAGGATAAAAACCCAAATATTTTGTAGTTTCCAACATCAGTATCAAATGGAAGTTGGCAATATCGTCGTGATTATCTAGCCATTCTAAGGCCGCTTCTAAAAATTCAAATAACGGTTGGTTTTTCTCTTCTTCATGAATCGAATGATGCAAGATTTCAGAAATAAACATCACAATCGTACTTTTATAAATATCTGAATGTATGGAGTGAAAAGGGGTACTAATTTTTATCTCTTTAAAATTCTCTAAAGTTCCTTTATTTTTATGAACCGCCTCAATCTCGAGAATTGTCAACGGCTGGAAATAAGCAATTTTTTGATTGGACTTTCTAGAGGAAAAAGCATCGCGAACAAAATAAGACTTTAACCCATGGGATAATGTGAAGCACTTTACAATTAGGCTTTTTTCTTGAAATTTTAATGACGAAATAACGATTGCTTTGGTTTTGACTTGCACTTATTCTTTATTAAATATTCGTTATTTTTTAGCTAGGGCTGCACTGAAAATCTACTTTGAGAAATTATCGAATGATCATCACCTTTTTAACCTTAGTCTCTACTCCATCTTGAGCAGAAATAAAAATCATATAAACTCCTGAAGCCACTTTATATTTTCCAAAAGCAGTTGTATCCCATTCTATCGTACCACCTTGAGCAGTAGTTTCATAAACTAAATTTCCAGCAACATCTGTAATTTTTACATTTGCTTTGTCTAATAATCCTGCAATTTTTACTGTTCCTTGGTATCCTGGACGAACAGGGTTAGGATAAACAAATGCATTATTAAGATCCTCACTTGCTGCCGTAGATGTTCCTTTAAAAGAAATTAATCCTTTGGCAGTTGCGATGAAAACTTCGCCTGTCACACTATTTATCGTAATATCATTTATCGTATTGCTTGGCAATGGAGAATTATTTATTGTAAAATGATATTTCGTTTCTTGACCATTTGGAGAAACGAAAAACAAACCAGAATCTGCGGTACCAATCCATTTATTGTTGGCTCCATCGACTTCAATATCAGTTATAAATTGTTCGTACAGCAATTCTTGCGCTAAATTATCATCCAAGATAATTATAGGGTTAGCGCTAATCTGTCCCTCAGTTTGGTAATTCCCGACGTTAGACAATACACGCAATCCTTTGTTAGTACCTATCCATAGTTGGCTTTTATTGTCTACAGCAATTGAGCGAACATCAGGCGATGGCAAATTACCTTTTTGGCTTCCTTCTGTAATCAATTTTAGAACGCCGCCCTTCTCATTGTAACCCACTACACCTCTCCTCGAAGCTGCCCACTTCGTATTATTTTTATCAATCACTAATCCTCCGTAATTAGTGAGCTCAGGCAATATTGTTGCAAAGGAAACACTTTGCCATTGCCCATTTGTCTTAAGAACTTTTAGCGCTTTTTCCACTAAATTATTAGTCAGCCATAAATTGCCCTCTTTATCGAAAACAGGATTATTGATACGAATATCATTAGGAGCCACGGCGACTTCAATACTTTGCAAACCATTTGGTGCCGTATTTTGTGGAGTAAATAGCTTTGTTGGTTTATCATTTTCTATTTTCAAAAGCCCCGAAAAAAAAGAAGAAATATAAACCTCATCATTATTATTAGGATTGATTGCGATGTTAGACAAAGCTCGAGCTCCTAAAACTTCTGAAGTAGGAATGTTTAGCCAAGTTGTATAATCAAATTTAGAAATTCCGTACAAACTAGGGAATCCTTGAGGTGATTGATACGGATTGTAATTTCCAGGATAAGAACCGTAAACTGCCCAAAGTGATTTAGGAGATGCTTGTAGTGAAAATATGTTGTTGCGAGAAGGACCAATAGGAGTAATATCCTCAAAATTAATCGTATTTGAAAGTGGTGACGTAATCATGCCGTTTTCTTTTGTTCCAATAAAGACAGTTTGAGCGATTATCGTAGCACAGCTAAAATTAGGTTTACTTTCTATTATTTCATTACTATTAATCTGACGTACGACATTCATTTGGTCATCAAATACATATACAGTATTTAGAGCCGTTACGGTAAAGTAACCCGCTGCTACACTACTGTATAAAAATGGTGGAGTAATTTGCTCTATTGATGCAAAACTATTCGAACCTGAATTAAATTTATTAATATTTCCGGCCGTATTTATTGTGTATAATTCTGTGCCAAAGGTATTCACACTCAGCCAGTTCCCCGAAGCAACTATTGACCACTGATTAAAATCAATTAGATTTTGATTAGCAATGGTTGCTTTTCTAATTCCATTACTAGTTGCAGCATAAATAAATCCATTATGAACTGCAGTTTGGTTCACTTTTAATTCAGCACCATTATCACCTATGAAGTAGGTATCACCAAATTGCATCGTTGCCAAATTAAACTGAACAATACCAAAGTCGCAGGAAACATAGGCAAAACCTTCATGTTCAAAAAAATGATTTACTTTTTTTATTTCTGATGGAAGCTGTTTACTAATTATATCAACGACTTTTAGCATACTACCATCCGCTTCATTAATCACTATTATGAGACCGTTTTCATAACCTATAATAGTTTTATTAAATTTTACACTGTGGTAAATTGAAGAAATAGTTTGTCCTGAAAGTCCATCAACAGTATTAGTAGTTTTGATAATGTTGTTACTGCTGTTTTTAGAAAATAAAGCATTTTCTGAAGCTGCAAATACAGTATTGGCAGATCCTGAAACGCCTTTAATTTCACTGTAAGAGAAGTAACCTTGCCACTGCAATTTATTTTGTGCAAATCCTATTTGGATAAAAAGCAGAAAGAAAAAATACAGACTATTATTTTTCATTATTTGCGTGAATATTGGATTACAAATATAGAACAAACGAAAGTCTTAGCATTTTGTTACTCAAAAAAAATGCCTTCACTTACTATTACATTAAGGGAAGGCATTTAGAAGTGAAAAAAGATAAATTTACACCACTCCTTGGGCAAGCATTGCGTCGGCAACTTTTACAAATCCAGCAATATTTGCTCCTTTGACATAATCAACATGACCTGTCTCATCAGTACCATATTTCACGCATGAAATATGAATGTCAGCCATAATATCTTTTAATCGTTCATCCACTTTTTCGAATGACCATTTTAAACGAAGTGAATTTTGCGACATTTCAAGTCCTGATGTAGTAACTCCTCCAGCATTTGAAGCTTTTCCAGGCGCATAAAATATCTTCGCTTGTTGGAAAACAGCCATCGCTGCTGGAGTAGAAGGCATATTAGCTCCTTCTGCAACGCAAATACAACCATTTTCTACTAATGCTCTCGCATCTTCCTCGTCTAATTCATTCTGAGTTGCACAAGGCAATGCAATATCACATTTGACATTCCAAGGTCGCGCACCAATGATATATTTAGCTTTAGGATATTTAGTTACATAATCCTTGATCGTTCCTTTCAATTCATTTTTAAGCTCCATGACATATTCTAATTTCTCAGTATCAAAACCATCTTCGTCATAAACATATCCAAGAGAATCAGAAAGTGCGATTACTTTACCACCAAGTTCATTTACTTTTTCAATAGCATACTGTGCAACATTTCCTGATCCTGAAATCACAACTAATTTATCTTGAAAACTATCTCCTTTTGTAGCTAACATACTTTGCGCAAAATAAACGGTTCCGTAGCCTGTAGCTTGTGGTCTAATTAACGAACCTCCAAAGGACATTCCCTTACCAGTTAAAACACCAGTAAATTCATTTCTCATTTTTTTATACTGACCAAACATATATCCAATTTCCCGAGCTCCAACACCAATGTCACCAGCCGGAACGTCAGTATCAGGACCAATATGCCTGCATAACTCATTCATAAAGCTTTGACAAAAACGCATTACTTCAATATCTGATTTTCCTTTAGGATCAAAATTAGAACCACCTTTACCACCACCCATTGGCAGTGTGGTTAAACTATTTTTAAAGGTTTGTTCGAAAGCTAAAAATTTAAGAATACTCAAGTTTACAGAAGGATGAAAACGAATTCCTCCTTTATACGGTCCAATAGCTGAATTCATTTGAACTCTATAACCACGGTTTACCTGCGTTCTACCATTGTCATCGATCCATGGCACCCGAAATATTACAATTCGCTCTGCCTCGACCATTCGCTCTAAAAGCATTTTGTTTTGATACTTCTTATTATTTTCAATAAACGGAATTACGGCTTCGGCAACTTCAAGAACTGCTTGCATAAATTCAGGCTCATTCGGGTTGTTTTTAGCAACTTCTTCGATAAAAGCAGATATACTTTGTGACATGATAAAATAGGATTAAAAACGTTCGAAAAAAATGATTTCTTGGTTTTACAAAGATAAGTCACAATCAAAATATTGAAGTTTTTTTTTTGTAATGGCCTAATTATTCGCCATTCGGTAATTAACGACTGCCAAAAATAATTTATAGCAAATATGAAATAAGGAATTTTATCGAATTCGTAAAATCAATAAAAATTAGGGTAAGAAATTACATATGAATATAAGACCAATTTAAAGTTAGTAAGCTAAAAAACGCTAGCTAAACCTTGAAAACACCTCTACTACTTTAAAATGTATTTAGTGGATACTCAAAAATAATAAATAATGTCTAGTCCTAAAAAAACGATACAGGATTAATAAAATAAATATACAAATTATTAAACAGTAGTGAGCAAAAGTTTACTACTGTTTTTTGTTTT
>NZ_JBANDI010000014.1:0-93996 GCF_039123485.1 Flavobacterium sp. PL12 | reverse complement strand
GTCTCTAACTATGATTCAATATATTAATAAGTTCATATTTAACAGACCAATAAATAATATTAAAATACAAATCAATTAATTACACCCAACGGGTTTTCTTTAATTATTTTTTGTAATATAAATCCTATTTATAAAGTTAAACAATAAATAATTTCGTGTTAAATAGAAATAAATGTTTGAAAAACACTTCTAAATTTACTTCAACTTAATTTTAAATACTTAGTAATGAAAAACTTAATTCGATTTTTTGCAATTTCAATTTGTGTGCTAACTTTCATATCTTGTGACAATGACAATGATTCAAATGATGGCCCAAATGTTACAACTTTTACTGCTAATCTAAGTGGTGAAAACGAAGTGCCTGCCAATAGCTCAGCAGCTAAAGGAACTGCGACTCTTACATTTAACAACACTACAAACACGTTTACTATCAACGTTACTCATAACCTAACGTCAGCTGTAGCTGGACATATTCATATGGGTGCTGCTGGTACTAACGGCGCTGTTATTTTTCCTTTTACAAGTGCTGGTTCACCTATTACGTTTACAAGTGTTGCGTTAACGACTGCACAAGAAGTAGATCTAAAAGCAAACTTAAACTATGTTAATTTACATAGTACTGCTTTTGCTGGTGGAGAAATTAGAGGTCAACTTATTAAAGGTGCTACCACAGGCGGAAGTAAGTAAACTTTGTATCAGAAAATTAAAAAATCTTACTTTATTTTAAAAATAGATTAAGATTTTTTTTTGGGAATTAGAAACTTAAAATTGAGTTCATTTAAGTATATACATTTTGATAGAGAAACTACTTTTAAAAAATGAACTCCTGATTCTCATCAAAACTCAACTCTTTTTTATTTAGTTTAATATTTTTTATGAAAACCTTACTATTTATGTAAGATCCATAACTTATGTTTTTATCAAAGCATAATATGAAAGTAGTTTCATATTCAATTTTTATATTATTCAGATATTCTTCTAATTTCAATTTTGAAACTACGGAGTCATTTACTTCTAACCTATCTTTATAAAAACAGATTTTTAAACCTTCCTTAGTCGGTTTCTCCATTTTATAATAAACGTTTGTAAAAGGTATGAAAGCTAAATTTTTCCCGATTGTATCAGCATATGAATAATAATTTTCTGCTTTTTCATTCTTGTGGGCTTTTTCTTCACGCTTTTTCTGCTGAAGCTTAATCACGTGAGGAATTACTAAACGCAACGGTAAACGCCTATCAATATTAAGAATCCAATTAGTAGAAATAATACTGTTCTTACGATTTAATTCAGCTGTAGTATCTTTTCCGTTCGCTCGAAAAAAGAGATAAATCGGAGATAAATCGTCAATGTTTTTCACAATTGTAGTAGCCGCTTTTGGCAACAATACATCTTCTTTATTTCCACAAGAAAAGAGCATGATAAAAGTAATAAGAGTAAAATACTTCATTTTTAATTATTTATTTTATTGAATAAGGTAACACATTCCACCGCTTCTTTTACATCATGGACTCGGATAATTTTAGCGCCTTTAGTCAATGCCAGAGTATTTAGCACTGTAGTACCATTTAAAGAATCCTTTATGTCAATATCAAGCGATTTGTAAATCATTGATTTTCTTGAAACACCTGCAAGTAATGGTAAATCTAAAATTTTAAATAAATCTAGTTTTTGAAAAACCTCATAGTTTTGTTCTAAAGTTTTGGCAAAACCAAAACCTGGATCTATAATTAAATCATTAATTCCGAATTTTCTAGCAGCAGCAACTCTTTCTGAAAAGTAAAACAACATTTCTTTTACGATATCATTATAGTTTGTCATCGTTTGCATCGTTTGTGGAGTCCCGCGCATATGCATCATTATGTACGGCACATTGAATTTACCTACCGTTTCCAACATTTTTTTATCTAGCATTCCCGCCGAAATATCGTTGATAATCGCCGCGCCACTTTTAAGGGCAATCGCTGCAACTTCACTTCTAAAAGTGTCAATTGATAAAAAGCTGTCAGGAAAGTGCTTAAGGATTAATTCTACAACAGGAACTATTCTCGAAATTTCTTCTGTTTCTGAAACAAAATCAGCATTCGGCTTACTAGAATAAGCACCAACATCGATAAAGCTAGCACCATCAAGTAGCATTTTTTCTACTTGGTATAGAATTTCGGATTCGCTTTTATACTTTCCGCCATCGTAAAAAGAGTTGGGCGTGACATTTAAAATTCCCATTACTTTAGGACTCGATAAATCAACCAATATGCCTTTGCAGTTAATAGTCATTCGTTTATTGTTTAATAGACATCAAAATTCTGTAGTCAAAAATATTATTCCTATTTTTGAAAAAATTTGAATACAAATATACATCAATAATGAAGAATACTTCAAAGGAATATGACACAGTAATTACTACTTGTCGTACACTGTTTATTAATAAAATGAAAGATTATGGATGCGCTTGGCGTATTTTAAGGCTACCCTCATTGACTGATCAAATCTATATCAAAGCACAGCGAATTAGAAGTTTACAAGAAAATGAAATTCGCAAAGTGGATGAAGATGAAACAGGTGAATTTATTGGGATTATCAATTATTCGATCATGGCATTAATACAACTAGAAATAGGTGTAGCTGAGCAGCCAGATTTAAGCGTTGAAAAAGCAACTCAATTATATGATGAAAAAGTAGCATTGACAAAAGAATTAATGCAAAATAAAAATCACGATTACGGGGAAGCTTGGCGCGAAATGCGAGTAAGTTCACTAACAGATTTGATTTTGCAAAAACTACTTCGTGTCAAACAAATTGAAGATAATAAAGGAAAGACTTTAGTGTCTGAAGGAATCGACGCTAATTACCAAGATATGATTAACTACTCAATTTTCGCTTTGATTTTAATGGGTTTTGGAAATAAGTAAGTTTTTACTTTAGTAAAATCCTAGAAAAGGTAAATCAACTACTAAAATTTGTGCCTCTGTGAATTCGTGGCAATGAAAAATAAAAAAATAAAAATGAAAAACATAATAACTCAATTTTCTAGAATATTTGTTGGAATATTATTCATCATCTCTGGATTAATAAAATTAAACGATCCTTTAGGATTCTCTTACAAGCTTGCAGAATATTTTAGCGAGCCAGTATTCAATATGCCTTTTTTCGTACCGTTCTCACTAGCGATTGCTTTAATTTTAGTGATTTTAGAAGTAGTTTTAGGTATCATGCTACTGATTGGCTTTAAAACAAAATTTACGGTTTGGAGTTTACTAATTTTAATAGTAATGTTTACATTCCTAACTTTTTATTCAGCATATTTTAATGTTGTGAAAGATTGTGGCTGTTTTGGAGATGCTTTGAAACTAACACCTTGGGAATCTTTTACAAAGGATATAGTACTGTTATTTTTTATTCTTATATTATATTTTAATCAAAATCTAATCAATCCTTTGTTTAAAAATAACATTCAAAACATTATTATTTACGCCAGTATTGTATTATGCTCACTTATGGGAGTTGTAGTGCTTAATCATTTACCGCTTATTGATTTTAGACCATTCAAATTAGGAAATAATATTCCAGAGGGAATGCAAATTCCTGATGATGCTGAAAAATCAGTTGTTGAAATGGTTTTCATCTATAAAGTGGCAGGTATAAATAAAGAATTTACTGAAAACGAACTAGCAAATATTCCAGAAGATGCTGTATTTGTTGATCGAAAAGACAAAGTTATTACAGAAGGTTATGTTCCTCCTATTCATGATTTTACAATGGAAAAAGATGACACTGACTACACTGCAGAATTTATGGACGCACCAAAAGTACTGCTGATAGTGGCTTACGATTTAGTAAATGCTGATAAAGATGGATTAGCTAAAATGGAAAAACTGTATCTTCAAGCCAAAGCTAAAGGATATAAAGTTGGAGGAATGACTGCTTCTACTCCAGAGCAAATTGCTGCAGTAAAAAAAGAATTTGCTTTAACATTTGACTTCTATTTCTGTGATGCAATTACTTTAAAAACGATTGAAAGAGCAAATCCTAGTATTATTATATTAGAAAAAGGAACAATTATGCAGAAATTACACCATAACGATTTAAAAGATTTAGAGCTTTAAAGCTTTAAATACTATTTAAATTAATTAAAAAGGATATAGATTGTAGTTACTATTTACTAGAGCTATAAACTATATCCTTTTCTGTTTTTCTTACAATACATTTCTTTTTCCATAATTTTAAATAAGTATAATTATATTACTTATCAACTATAACGTTAATAGTGTGGTATTTTCGAATCATAGATAGTAAAAAAACTACAATCCCTTACCATGGTTCAAATTGTTTGTTTAGCTTTGTTAAAAACAACATTGAAATGAAAAAAATAATATTTGCTCTAATTGCTTTTACGACATTTTCTTGTTCGAAAGCTCAAAAGACAGAATTCTCAAAAGAAGCACTATCTGAAACTTTACTTGCTACTGATGGAAGTCAAGTGGCTTTCAAAAACATTTTAAAAAAATATAAAGGAAAAACTTTAGTGATCGAAGTTTGGGCGTCATGGTGCGGTGATTGTGTCAAAGCAATGCCTAAAATCAAGGAACTTCAAGCTAAAAATCCTAAAGCAGGATATCTTTTTATCTCTATGGATAAAACCGCTGAACAGTGGAAAAATGGAATTGAAAAGCACGAAATAAAAGGAGATCATTTTATGGCAAATGACCAGATGAAAGGCGTATTTGCAAAAGCTTTAAACGTGGATTGGATTCCAAGATATATCATTGTAGACAAAAAAGGAAAAATTGTTCTTTACCGCGCAATAGAAACAGATTTTGATAAGATTAATGAAATCGTAGCAAAATTGAAATAGAAAGAACAAATATTAATTTCGAAAGAAAAAACAATATAACACAAACATAATGAGAAAGAAGATTGTTGCAGGAAACTGGAAAATGCATAAAAATGCAGAGCAAACTGAAGATTTACTAAATGAATTGATCGCAAAAATGCCAACTGAAACTGACGCACAAGTTATCGTTGCTCCTACTTTTGTTAATTTGGCTTCAGCCGTAGATCATTTAGAGTTTACAAATATTGATGTTGCCGCACAAAATGTTCACCAAGCTGAAGCTGGCGCTTTTACTGGTGAGATTTCTGCAGATATGCTAAAGAGTGTTGGAGTAAATACTGTTATATTAGGTCACTCTGAACGTAGAGCTATTTTCCATGAAACAGATGCATTAATCGCTAATAAAGTTGATACAGCATTAGAGCACGACATGACTGTAATCTTCTGTTTTGGTGAAGAATTAAAAGATCGCCAATCGAAAAGTCATTTTAACATTGTTGAAAATCAGTTAAAAGATGGTCTTTTTCATATCCAAGCAAAGCAATGGGTAAATGTTGTTTTGGCATACGAACCAGTTTGGGCAATAGGAACAGGAGAAACCGCTTCTCCAGAGCAAGCTCAAGAAATGCATGAGTTTATTAGACAGACTGTCCGTACTGCTTTTGGTATCGAAATCGCAGATAACGTTTCAATTCTTTACGGTGGAAGCGTAAAACCTGACAATGCTAAAGAGATTTTCTCTAAGCCAGATGTTGACGGAGGTTTAATAGGCGGAGCAGCTTTAAAAGCTGAAGATTTTGTTGCGATTGTAAACGCGATTTAAAAATTCTAAATAAAATTTAAATAGAGGTTTGAAAGTATTCAAACCTCTTTTTTTTGTTTTCATTATTCAATAGAATTAGATAATGCTACCTTTGCAAAAAAAAGAGCATGTCAAACATATATATTGGATATCATTTTACAATCGAGCCTAAAGAATTAGGTTCAGAAATACTAATTGCTGAGCTAGGGGAAAAAGCATTTGAAAGCTTTACCGAGACAGAGAAAGGAATTTCAGCTTTCGTTCAAAAAGATTTGTGGGATGAAATGATTCTTGACGGCATCCGAATTTTAGAATCTGATGAATTTAAAATTGAATATACTTTCGAAGAAATCGAACAAGTAAATTGGAATGAAGAATGGGAAAAGAATTTTGAAGCAATCGATGTTGATGGAAATTGTCACGTTCGTGCTCCTTTTCATCCAAAAACAGCTGCCGAATTTGATATCGTAATTGAGCCAAAAATGAGTTTTGGAACTGGTCACCATGAAACTACACACATGATGATTCAGCATCTTTTAGAAATTGATGTCACTGGAATGAAAACACTTGATATGGGTTGCGGAACTGCAATTTTAGCAATTTTAGCTGAGATGAAAGGCGCTCAGCCTATTGACGCTATTGATATTGACAATTGGTGTTACTTAAACTCTATCGAAAATGCAGAACGCAATAACTGCAAGCACATTACAGTTTACGAAGGAGAAGCAGCGCTATTAAAAGATAAAAAATACGATTTGATTATTGCTAATATCAACCGCAATATTTTGTTGAACGACATGCAAAGTTATGTTGATTGTTTAAATTCAGGTGGAACCCTACTTTTAAGCGGTTTTTACAACGAAGATATTCCAGTAATCGATGCGTCATGTACTGAAAAAGGATTGACTTACGTTAAAAAATTTGAAAGAAACAATTGGGTATCTTTAAAATATGTAAATTAGTGTAACTATTTTTTTTATTAATTACGAAAGTATAAACAATACAAAATGAGTACTAAAGAAAAAGTAAGAGAGCGAGTAAGTGTCAAAGAGGCTGTTCAATTAGACAACGAAATCATAGTTTACAATGATGATGTGAATACATTTGACCACGTAATAGAGACTTTAATGCGTGTTTGCGAGCATACTCCTGAACAAGCAGAACAATGTTCTCTTATTATACATTACAATGGAAAATGCACCGTAAAAACAGGTTCATTTGAAAGATTAAAACCACAATGCACACAATTATTAGAAGCAGGATTAAATGCTGAGATAATTTAAAAAGCTAGAGCTCCTTTCTAGAAATAATTTACTGTAAATAATAATAAAACACTTTCTTTTATCATATATTTGATAAAAGAAAGTGTTTTTTTTTTATGGAAGAATATGGAAAAATTCTGGTTTTTGTAATGCCTATTTTTTTAATCTTAATAATTATTGAGAAAATTTACGGACATTACAAAGGAGAAGATTCTTCTCCTAATATGGATTCTGTTTCAAGTGTAAGCTCTGGAATGGTAAATTCCGTAAAAGATGTTTTGGGGATAAGTATCACACTAGTTTCCTACGACTGGATCGTTTCCAAGATCGCTTTATTCCAGTTAGATGCAACATTCCTAACCTACTTGATAGGTTTTATAGTTATCGATTTCTATGGTTACTGGAGTCATCGCCTATCGCACCAAATCAATTTTTTATGGAATAAACATGCGATTCATCACAGCAGCGAAGAATTTAATTTGGCTTGTGCTTTACGCCAGACTGTTTCTAGCTTTGTCAATCTATTTACTTTCCTTTTAATTCCGGCTGCAGTTATCGGTGTTCCTGCCAAAGTTATTGCAATCACAATTCCAATACATCTATTTTTGCAATTTTGGTATCATACCAAGCATATCAAAAAAATAGGTTTTCTTGAAAATATTTTAGTTTCCCCTTCTCACCATAGAGTGCATCATGCCATTAATCCAGAATATATGGATAAGAACCATTCACAAATATTTATTTTTTGGGATAAATTATTTGGTACTTTTCAAGAAGAGTTAGATGCTATTCCTCCGGTGTATGGTATTACAAGACCAGCACGAACTTGGAACCCCATTCGCATCAATTTTCAGCATTTAGGATTATTAATTACAGATGCTTGGCGCGCTGAAAAGTGGCAAGACAAATTTATGATTTGGTTTAAACCAACCGGCTGGCGACCAGAAAATTTCGAAACTAAGTATCCAGTAGCAAAAATAACTGATGTTTATAATTTTGAAAAATATGGATTTCAATATTCAAAAAAGTTAATGTACTGGTCTATTTTCCAAGCTGCTTTCACTTTACTATTGATTACGTATATGTACAATTCAATTGCAGTAATAGGATTGCCAAATGTATTTATTTACGGAGCTTTTATTTTTCTCAGTGTTTACAGTTATACAGAGTTAATGGATGCGCGAAAAATTTCACTTGCTTGGGAAAGTCTACGTTTTGTATTTGGTATTGGATTACTAATTTACTTTGGAGACTGGTTTGGTATTGATGCTTCCTTTCCTTTTGCAACCTCTATCATTATCGGTTATCTTATTTTGTCTCTTTTTATTACTTTATACTTTACAACTACTAATTTTCAAAAATCAAAAATGCTACAATCCCAAACTCAAAAAATTTAATGAAAACTACTATCATTTTGAAAAGCTTTATAGCTTTCAGTATCTTTTATTTGATTTTAACTCTTTTAGGAAGAGATGATATTACATCTTTTCTAAAACCATTTTTGATTCCTTTTCTAATTGTAGCAGTATACTTTCACGATAACTTTAAAAGCAAAAAAATCCTTTTAATTGCATTAGTTTTTTCATGGATTGGAGATATTATATTATTATTTTCCAATAAAGCAGAAATCTATTTTATGGGTGGACTTTTTGCTTTCCTCCTATCACATATATTCTTTATCCTACTGTTCAATAAACAACTTAAAATGTATTTAAAGAAAAGCAAGATTATTTATTGGATAGGAATTACAGCTATTATTGTTTACTTGATAGCCATAATGCTTATTTTAATGCCAAATCTTGGTGAACTAATTCTCCCTGTATTTATTTATGCAATGACAATTTCAATCATGTTATTGTTTGCGCTGAAAGGTTTTATGAATTGGGAAAAACCTGCGAACACATACATTTTTATTGGAGCATTAATTTTTGTGGCGTCAGACAGTCTTTTAGCATTTGATAAATTTTATGCACTACTGCAATACAGCTCATTTCTTATAATGCTAACATACTTATTAGCACAGTATTTAATAGTCATAGGTATTTTAAAATTAAATAAAAAAAAGCTGCAAATTCTGTAGAATATGCAGCTTTCAGCTCGTAAAAGTTAGAATTGAAAAAAACACAATTTAAAAGCTTAATGTGCAACTGAATAAAAACTATTCATAAAATAAATCTGAAGGACTAATTTCTTGTTTGTTCCCGCCTTCTTGCTTTATAAAGCACTGCAATGCAGCACTTCCTGCGGCATCAAAATACGATATGGAAATCTTATGATAACCTTTTTCTAGATAAGCTGCTCCAAAAGCTTCATTTATCCAATGTCTACCATCATTATCAACAATTACTTCATCACCAATTATAATTTTGGCTCCATCGTCTGCAATGCAAGAGAAAGTATAATTTGCAGTTTCTGGAATATAAATATATCCATTCAGTTTTAATCCGAAGTAGCGAATCTCTTTTTGCTTAAATGAGTTAATGCTAATTACATCAGTGTAAATACCAGAACGTGTTGGCTTAGCAAAATCGATTTCATTTGTCTGATTAAAAAAGTCTTGATAATAATCATATTTCAAACCTTGTTTTTTAGGCTTTATTATTAATGCTTTCATAATTTCAGAATTTTTAACCAGCGTTTTAGTGATTGAACTTTTTAGACCAGATTCACTTATTTGGACTGTTTTTATTGTTCTATACTCGCCTTTCGGAATTGTAATATTTACTGGGTTTTTATATAAAACACTTGTCTGATCGGGCTTGAATCCATCGATTGAATAAAATATTTTACCATTCTTAATACTTGGTTCCAAATCTAAAATAAATCTTGAAGCCACCATTGCGGTATCTTTAGATTTATATGGAGATGGAACTTTATACAAGTTTTTATTCTTTTCCAATTTACTTAAATGATGTGGTACAGCCTGTAAAGTAAAGTTATCGTAATTCTTAATTTCAGTATTTGTCCACGCAATTTCGGCCAAGGCAAAAACTCTTGGATAGAGCATATAGTTTAATTTTGCAGGACTCGTAAGATATTCCGACCATAAATTTGCTTGAACTCCCACAATGTATTTTTGCTCATCAACAGTCAAACTATCCACTGGAGTTGGATTATAATCATAGACTTCTTCTGTGGTAGTCAATCGACCAACACTTAAGGGTTCATTTAAAGAAAACCCTTGATTATGATCAAAATAAACGTAATCTTCGGGAGTCATAATTACAGGATGCTTTTGCTTTGCCGCAGCAATTCCTCCTTGTTCTCCACGCCATGACATCACCGCTGCATTTGGCGCAAGCCCACCTTCTAGAATTTCGTCCCAACCAAAAATTTGTCTACCTTTTGCATTTAGCGATTTCTCTATTCTTTTGATAAAATAACTTTGCAATTCATGTTCGTCCTTTAACCCTAATTCTTTTATTCTTTTCTGACAATTAGGACAGACTTTCCATTTTGTTTTTGGACACTCATCACCACCAATATGAATATATGTACTTGGAAAAAGTGCTAATACTTCTTCAAGAACATCCTCTAAAAACTCAAAAGTTTCTTCTTTTCCTGCGCAAAAAACATCCTCAAAAACGCCCCATGTTTCAATAACTTTAAAATCATTAGAAGGAAAGCACGCTAATGAAGGATAAGCGGCTACAGCTGCAGAAGCGTGACCAGGCATCTCTATTTCTGGTATTACATTTACATGTCTTTCTGTTGCAAATTGAACGACTTCCTTAATTTCTTCTTGCGTATAAAAGCCACCGTATGGATTTCCATCAAAAAATAATGGAAAACGCTCAAATTTATTTCCAACTAAAGTTTGTGCTCTTTTTGATCCAATTTCTGTCAGTTTTGGATATTTTTTGATTTCGATGCGCCAGCCTTGATCATCTGTTAAATGCCAATGAAAATTATTTAATTTATAAAATGCCATTTGGGAAATAATTTCTTTAATAACATCTTTAGAAAAAAAATGTCTGCTCACGTCTAGATGCAATCCTCTGTAAGAGTATCTAGGCTCATCTTTAATAATTACGGAAGGTAATTTTAAAACACCATCATTAGGCAACATTTGTAAAATGCTTTGAACGGCATAAAACAGGCCTTTGTCTTTTCCAGAAATTCTAATTCCATCTTTAGAAACAGTCAATTTATAACCTTCCATGTTAGTAACAGATTTGTCTATCGTCGAAATATAAACGTTGAATGCTTTGCCTTTTTTATTAGATTTAGCATTAAAAATTCGCTCCATAATTTGCGCTGATTTCTTTTCACTTGCGCTAGAAACATTCTTCTCAAAAATTATTTTGACCGTTCCATTTATAGCAACACTATCTCCAGTTACTTGGTAGAAGTTAGGAGCCGGAATTATAGTTGATCCTTTTTGAGCGATCGCAAAATTGAAAACAAATAATGCTATTAATATGATGGTTTTTTTCATGATTTTAAATAAATAAATTTAATATTGGTTTACAAATGCAAAAAAATAGCATCTAGTTAAAAAACTTGAAAACATTCTTTCTACACTGATTTTTAAAAGCTAAGACTCTTTTTATTTGATGTCAAAATGAAATAGTATTATATTTGTTACAAATAAATCACAATGATAGCAACTGAAATTGCAAATTATACTAAAGAGGAACGTAAGAATTATATTTTAAAATTAATAAATCTACACACTCGCGTTAGCTTTGACGCACTTGCTGTTCAACTTTTTGTATCTGAAGACACTATCAGACGAGATATTAATGAACTTGAATCAGATTCCTTGGTGATTAAAGTTAAAGGAGGAGCTATGACTAAATCATACCACCACTCCTCTTCATCTGAAACGTACGCTAATGAACACAAGCAAATAATTGCTAGAAAAACCATAAGTCTTGTAAAAGATGGTATGATTTTACTCATTGGCGGCGGAACAACAATTCGCGAATTTATCAAAATGATTCCTGACGAATTAAACCTTACCATTTTTACCGTAAATGTCTTATCAGCTGTTGAGTTATTAGACAAACCTAATATCAAAACTATTATGATAGGTGGTTATATTTCTCCTTATAGCCAAATGACAATTAGTGGAGACGTCTATGCCCAACTTGCCCATATAAAAGCGGATCTATTAATCTTAGGAACGAATGCTTTAGATATCGATGGTGGATTTTCTGATTCAGACTGGGAAACAGTACAAGTCAAAAAAGCAATGTTACAAGCTTCAACTAAAAGTGCTATTCTTACTATTTCAGAAAAATTAAATACAGTTCAAAAAATGAAAATAGCCAACTTATCCGAAGTTGATTACGTCGTTACCGAAGTTGATATCACTCACGAAAAACTCCAAACCTATTTAAAAGCAGTTCCTAGTTTGACCTTTATTTAATCCCAATGTTTCATTAGAAAGTCAATCCAGTTTTGATGAAATATTTTCTTTAAATCCAACTCTGAATAGCCATTATTTCTAAAAATCACAACTAATTTCTGTAAATCAGCAATTGTATTTAAATCGTATGGAGTTTGCTCAGTACCGAAAGCGCCATCGAGATCTGAACCAATACCTATATGATTAGCATTTCCTGCCAACTGGCAAATGTGATCCATATGCTTAAAAGCAACTTCTAAATTGCACTGCATTCCTAGCGGTGTAGATTCTCCTCTTACCCAATTAGGAACCATCATCCACGCATCCAATGCACCACCAATCACTGAACCTTTAGCAATTAATGTTTTTATTTGCTCATCATCATACTGCCGATTGTGATTTACAAGCGTTCTGCAATTGTTGTGGCTCGCCCAGATAGGTCCATTATAGAGATCCATTGCTTGCCAAAAAGCATCGTCACACAAATGAGTTGCGTCCAAAATGATATTTAAGCGTTCCATTTCTTGTAATAGTTCAATTCCGTTCTGCTTCATTTTACCAGTTGAATCAGTTCCATTTGCATAACGACCTGGACCATAATGTGCCGGTCCTATCGCCCTCAAACCATCATTATACGCTCTTTCTAAATAAGAAATATCAACGATAGAATCTGCTCCTTCTAAGCTTAAAATATAGCCAATTGCTTTTTTATCATTAGGCTTACCATCATTCCACAAAGCAAGATGTTCTTGCAAAGTTTTCTTGTTCGTTATTTGCTTCATTTCGCCCAGAGCTTCCATCTCTTTATACCAAGCCAGTTGGCCTTGCGTTTGAGCCCATGCTTGTTGCGGTGAATTCCAACCTGGAATTAAACTATCTGGTTTTACAAAACGCGCAATTTGGGTAGCAACAACAATTCCTATATTTCCTTTGCGCAAGTCTGGCAAAGAAACAGTGGCTCTCTCGCGATCTGGTTTATCCGTCATTCCTTTTTCTAAAAGTCGTAAGGTTTCAACGTTCATTCTTATATCTCTATTCCATTCCATAGCATTCATGCTAAGATCAAGATGGGCATCTATGATAAACATACCGGTTTTATTTAAAAATTAATTTTTCTTTTTCTAGCTTCTATAGACCATTGCTCACTAATATTACGTTCCTCATTTACAATTTGCGCAGTGTCATACAAATTACATGTTGGACAAATGTGATACGGCAAAGCATACACAATGTCACCAATTGAATACCTATTTTGTCCCGTATTTTCTAAAACTAAATGCTCCTCTGAATGCGATATAGGAATTAAACTTTTATCATTAAGAATTAAAATTCTCTTTTCTAATGCATTTTCAGAAGCGACAGCTTTATAGCCAAGATCTATGCATATTGTTTTAGCTGTTGGTTTTGATATTACTGTTGCAACAACTACAGCAGCTGGAACAAATTGTTGCTCTGGAAGTTGCAATTGATAATTGGTATCCCAAAAAACAAATGTTCCAGGACTGCATTCAACATTATCAATCTGTGAGTAAAACGGAAAGGTATTAGAGCCGCCAGCGACAATCTTGAGCTTACGAGCAATCTTTTTTTCTAAATTTTTCACTTTTTCATTAATCGGATGAAATATTTCCGCTGCTTTTTCAGCACGCTCTTCAACAGTTCCTTTTATATGACCGTCGTAGATATGAACTCCAAAAAATCTAATGTTAGGAAATGCTGCTATTTTCAAAACTAAGGTTTCCCAATCCTCTTTATAATCAAAACCTGTTCGATCCATTCCAGTGTTGAGATCTAAGTAAAGATTCAAAATAAGGTTGTTCTTTACTGCTAGATTAGATAATTGTTCTGTGATGTCCGATGAATCAACTACAGTTGAAAAAACATTTTTAGGATAATTTTGAATCAATTGTATCCATCTATTTTGTTTTTCTCCCGTTAGCTGATAAGCCAAAAGAATATCATCCATATTATGAATTGCCGATAATTCAGCTTCTGCAATTGTAGCGCACTTTACTTTCTTTATCCCTACATTTTTGAATAAATTCAGGACTTCACCCATCTTATGCGTTTTCACATGCGGACGCAACTTGTCTGCATCATGAGCAACCGCTAAAAGTAAAGTAGCAATATTGTCCCAAACCCTACTTTTATAAATTGCTAAAAAAGGAGTATCTACTGCGATTCTTGATTCTATCTCCCACCAATTATTTTTCATACTCTTTTAATTTCGTGCTTCTTCAATAACGGCAATCAAATTTTTAAATTTAGACAAAGCAGTGTCATACGTTAAAGTCACTAATTCTTTTTTCGAAAACAAATGTGAACCTACACCAACACAAATGACACCTGCTGAAAACCATTTTCTCAAATTTTCTACGTCTAAAGTGACTCCTCCTGTTGGCATTAACTTCAAATTTGGAAACGGAGCGCGAATCGCCTTTACATAACTCGCACCACCAATCTCATCAGCTGGAAAAAGCTTAACAATATCAGCCCCTAATTTATTTGCGTTCAATACCTCATTCAACGTTGCTGCGCCAGGAATCCAATATACTTTATTTTCAATACAATATGCTCCAATATCAGGATCTGTATGCGGACAAACAATAGAATCTGCTCCTAAACAATGATATAATCTTGCTTGCTCCACAGACAACATTGAACCAACGCATATTTTAATATCTAATTTATTTTCTTGCTTAAAGGCGATCATCTCTTCGAAAACTCTTTTAGAGTCTTCAGATCTCGCGGCATACTCAATCGCTTTTATTCCAGCGTCTGCTGCAGCTCGCAAAACAATTTTAGCAATGTGACTATCGACTTGGGTGATTAGCGGCAAAACGCCCTGTCTTTTTAATATTTCGTACATTTTTTTCTTTTATTATCTCCCTATTCTATTACTGACTCCTTCTTTCAAAAAATGCTTAACCTCATCGATTCCCGTAATAGCAAAATCTCCAGGCACACTTTGCTTTATAACACCGCAAGCAGTTGCCCATTCTATAATTTCTTGTGGTTCTAGATTATTCATTAGACCATAAAGTAAACCAGCAGTAAAAGCATCTCCAGAACCTATTTGATCTGTAACCAAATGTATTTTGTGTTGCTGTGATTCATACATGACATTATCATTCATCAACATAGCTGAGTAAGTATGTGTCAAGCCTTCTGATTTTCTAAAACTCATCGCTAAAGTTTCTAAGTGCGGCATGTGTTTTTTTAATTCTAAATAGGCTTTTTCAAATCGCAGGCTGTCTTTTTCTTTTTTATCGGTTTTAATACCAAAATAGATTTCTACTGCATCTAAATCCGCTACTGTAATTCTACTAAACTGTAGTAATTCTGGCATAATTTCAGCAGGTTTTTTTCCATATTGCCATAATTTACTTCGATAATTAAAGTCAGAAGAAATTACTAATCCTTTTTCATGCGCTAACAAAATACCCTGTTTACAAACTTCTGCAGCTTTCTGAGAAATAGCAGGACTAATTCCAGACCAATGAAAATGAGTTGCTTGTTCGAATGCTTTCTGCCAATTAACATCTTCTTTTTGTATTGTCGAGAAAGAAGAATTACTTCGGTCGTAAATTACTTGCGTTTGTCTAATTTGATTTCCGTTTTCGACAAAATACAAACCCATTCGCTCTCCGCCAAAACTACAATTAGAAACATTTACGTTGTATTTTTTTAATTCATTTACTGCTAATGTGGCCAAATCATTAGCTGGAATTCTAGTTAAAAATTCAGTTTCAACTCCAAGCTGAGATAGTAATACACACACATTTGCTTCAGCTCCACCAATCTGAACTCTAAAGTCATTAGTCTGCGAAAATCGGAAACCATTTGTAGTGCTCATTCGGAGTAATAATTCTCCTATGGTTAGCAATTTCATTTTATTTTCAACCATTTTTGATCTTTTAAAATAATTCGAATAATGCCTCAACCTCAACAGGAATATTGTCTGGAAGCGAACCCATCCCTACGGCGCTTCTTACTCCTATACCGTTTTCTGTTCCCCAAACTTCAGCAAATAATTCGCTGCAACCATTGATAATGTACGGATGCTGCAAAAATTCAGAATTGCAGTTCACCATTCCAAAAACCTTTACAACTCTTTTCACTGCGTTTAGACTTCCAAAATTGGTTACAATAGTTGAGAGAATTGTTAAACCAACTTGTCTAGCTGCTAATTTCCCTTCATCTGAATCCAAATCGTCCCCAATTCTTCCAATTATTAATGACTTATCATCCCGTACTGGTCCGTGACCAGAGACATATAAATATTTGCCATCAACAAGAAAAGGCTTGTAAATCCCAAGAGGTTTTGGCGCGGGCGGTAAGGTTAATGATAACGATTCAAATTTCTCTTGTGGTGATAAATTCATGCTATTAATGTATAAAAATGTTTAAAATAAAGACAAAAACAATACCTAGTATTGATACAAATGATTCCATCAGCGTCCATGACTTAAAAGTGTCTTTTAGACTGACATTAAAATATTCTTTGAACATCCAAAAGCCAGGATCGTTTACATGCGAGCACATTAAACTTCCAGCTCCTATGGAAAGAACTAACAAATTAGGATCTACAGAATGATTGCCTAACAGCGGTAATAAAACACTAGCAGTCATAAGTCCAGCAGCGGTTGCTGAGCCAATACTTACTCTAACAATTGCCGTAATAAGCCAAGCTAACAAATAAGGATGGATATTTACTTGCAGAAAATAATCTACAATATCTTGACTAACTCCGCTTACCATCATGACTTCTTTTAAGCTTCCTGCTCCACCAATAATTAATAAAATCAGCGCAATTTCCTTAATAGCAGATCCATAATCCTCCATGATGCTTTTCATGTTTTTACCGAGCTTTAATCCTAAAGTGTACGTACATAAAATCAAGGAAATTAGCATTGCAATTACAGGATCACCAATGATTTCACATGCAACTTTTACATCTTGATTTTTAATTATAAAAGGAATTATGGAAGTTGCACTTAAAAGAAATACAGGAAACAAGGATGACAAAATACTCACAATAAAACTTGGTTGCTGGTCTGCTGATACAGAAGTTTCACTAAATGAAAATGCGGATTCTCCTGGCAAAGATTTTATATTTTTCAAAAAATTGGAGAAAAACAATCCTGCAATCAAGATAGTAGGAATTGAAATTAAAAATCCATAAATTAAAACTAAACCTAGATCGGCATCAAGCATTTTAGTCAAAGCCATAGGAGAAGGATGCGGTGGCAAAAATCCATGCGCCACTGATAGAGAAGCTAACATTGGAATTGCGATATACACTCTAGGCAATTTGAATTGATGGGCAACTGAAAAAATCAACGGAACTAAAAGCACAAATCCCACGCTATAAAATAATGGAATACCTACTATAAATCCGGTAATCATTAATCCTGTTCGCACATATTTTTTGCCAGTCTTTTTCATTATCGAATTGGCGATAACTGTCGCAGCTCCAGACGTAGAAGTTAATTTCCCAATACAGGCTCCTAAAACAATGATCAAAGTGACAGCGCCCAGCATATCTCCCATTCCTTTTTGAACAGTTTGGGTGATTGTCATTACTGGCAGGCCTAACAGCAGACCTGCTAATAATGATGTAACTATAAAAGCAATAAACGGATTTATCTTGAAGCTTGTGATTAGCAAAACCAAAAAAAGAATACATCCAATAAGAATTACAATGCTCATATTTTATATTTTATTTGTCCCACCACATTTTGGTTGTAAACGTATCTGCACCTTGACGCGCTACTGCATCAGTGTAACTTTTTGTGTTAACTGCAGCCTCCGTAGAAGGATATTTTAATCTTCTTGGTATCACTCCATTCGTAACATTTCCAGGAAAATTTACTGGTGTTAAAATAGGATATCCAGTTCTCCTCCAGTTTGCGTATACTTCTTGCTCATCTATGAATAGAGCAATCCAAACTTGAGTATGAATTTGATTCATCTTGGCATCTAAACTTCCTGCAACATTGTATGGATTAGCAAGTAAATATGGAGTTGCATTATTTATAGCGTAACTAGAACCATAAATCCCTGCGTTTAAAAACGAAGCTTTTACTGCATTCTCATATAAGTTTTTATCTGTATCACCGGTAAACCATCCCCTTGCTGCCGCTTCTGCCATATATAAATGAGTTTCAGCATTACTAAGGATTACTAACGGTGCATCCAAACGGAATACTGTTTGTTGATTTGGTTCCGAATAAGTTCCTTGATCTGCTGCTGACGGAGCATTTTTTAATCCATTAGGAAAACCTTTTTGAATAGCAGGACTATTATCCTGATTTGTACCAACCCAAACACCGGAGTAAACGCTAATTCTTGGATCTGAAGTTGCTTTTAGAACATCAATGAACGTTTTAGCTAGCTTTCCTCCCTCAGTATTCTTCTGTCCAAAGGAATTCGCAGAAAAATCATTTATTCTGCTATCTAAGGCTGCTGGGTTTTTATTAAAATCTTTGGGTCCGTTTGTATATTTCAAAAGTGCATTATCATCACTGTTAACAATTACTCCTCCTGCAATTGCTTTCTGCACCCAAGCTTTAGACAATGCAGGATCCACCTTTGACAAACGCAATCCTAAACGCAACATTAAAGAATAAGAAAACTTTTTCCATTTAGTCACATCACCTTGGTAAATTAAATCAGCGCTCCCAAGACTAGGTTTAGAAGGATCTAATGCAACTGCCGCTTCATCTAACTCTTTTAATAAATCCTTATAAATGCTCTCTTGACTATCATATTTTGGTGTGAAGATTAAATTCGTTGAGCCTTTCGAAGCATCAAAATAGGGAACATCACCATACAAATCCGTTATCCTATGAAAAACATACGCTTTCCAAATCCTAGCTATTGTAAACTTATTGCTATCCTCTGGTTTTACACTAAAAATTTTCGCAGCCATTGCCACTTCATTAACGGCAGTTACATAAGTCAAATTAAAATAAGGATTATAATAAACTGAATTGTCTAAATACTTGTCTCCCACTCCCGAAGCCTCTTTATAAGTAGCATAATGCTGTACTAGACCTCCACACTCCAACACAGAAGTGTAAAAATAATTATTATTGAATGCATCTAATTGCGATGAACTAAATAAAAAATTAGGATTAGCATTCTCCACAGTATTTGGGTTTGTGTTAATCTCCTCAAAATCTTTTGTACAAGAGGTCATGCTTAGCACAAAAACACCTGTAATATATAAAATTGTTCTTTTCATTTTTTTAAAATTTTAAATCTATTTTTTCTTATTTCAATTACAACTTAACACTTAGGTTTAAACCATAACTTCTGGTTCTTGGTACGCCAAATTGTTCTACACCTTGCGCATTTCCTGCACTAAATACAGACTCAGGGTCAATACCAGGCGTTTTCTTATATAAAATGAATAAATTTCTTGCTACGAAAGAAACAGTAATCGAATTAACTTTAGACAAAAAAGAAATTTTCTCCAATGGTAGCTGATATCCTAAAATAACTTGTCTCAACTTTACAAAGCTAGCATCGTAAACAAATTCAGAAGAAATATTTCTAAAACCGTCGTAGTACGTTCTTAAATCAGCTGGAGCGATTGTCATATTTACTGGGTTTCCACTTCTATCAACCCCTGAAATAGGCAATCCTGATTCTCTCCCTTCAAGAGTAAGTTTTGTCAATCCCATACGTGTTCCGTAAAGATTTGTTCCTGAGTATAAACTTCCTCCAAATTTTCCATCTATAAGAAAACTAAAATTGAAATTTTTATATTTAAAATCATTGTTGAAACCTATTCCCACTGGGTGCACACCCTCTCCCAATTTCTCTAGAGGACCTTGGACAAGTGTTGCTGAACCTCCTGATACATTATACACTTTATTCCCGCTAGCATCTAGTAAAGGCTTGTATCCTTTTATAATGCTGTAAGGACCTCCCACATCACTAGTAATTGTAACATAACCATTTACAGAACTAGCCATTGTAAGTGATTCTACACCCTCAGCAAGTGATTCTACGACATTTTTATTATAAGAACCGTTAATGCTGGTTTCCCAAGAAAAATTGTCCGTGCGAATTGCTTTAGCGCTTAATAAAAGTTCGATACCTTTATTTCTCATCTTACCGATGTTTAACAAAGCAGAATTGAAACCAGATGCAGGAGATATCGTAGATTCAACAATATCATTAGTTGTTGCTCTATTGTACCAAGCAAAATCTAAGTACAATTTATTATTGAAAAAAGATAGGTCTGTACCAATTTCAATAGTGGTTGAAGTCAATGGACTTAATCCTGAATTTGCTACTCTAGTTCCCGTCAAACCTTGTAATTGTTGACCAATATGACCTCCTTGTCTAATAGAATAGGAGTTATTTAAAACATAAGGTTCTGGTGTTGCTCCACCTACTTGAGCCCATGAACTTCTTAATTTTGCGAATGAAATCCATGACGGCATTGGTACTATTTCCGAAAGAATAATACTTGTCCCTACAGATGGATAAAATATAGTATTATTCTCTGGAGATAGAGTCGAAAACCAGTCTTGGCGACCTGTTAATGATAGATATACCAGATTTTTGTAGTCTAAATCTAAAGCACCATAAACTGAATTTGTTTTTGTTTTTCCATAAGGATAACTGTAGTTCAAAGTGGAAAAATTAGAAAGAGAATAAAAGTCAGGAAGCGTCATACCAGAGCCATTAACGGCCTCTTCGTCCCTAAGATTTGTCTTAGAATTTAATCCCACAATTGCGTTCAATGAAATATCTTTATAAATATCCTTTTTATTGTAGTTTAAAGAAAGTTCAGAATTACGATTTATCAAATTCACTTTGTTACTTTGAACATAACCAATAGGATTATTCAACGTCGTTAAGGGTAAATAACCAAAGAATTTATAGTTAGTCAAATCTTGTCCTACCCTACCTTGCAAAAATAATTCAGGAGTTACATTAACTTTCAAATTTAACATACTTATAAAGCGGTCTTTGGTGTCGTAATTTTTTATTTTATTAACAACAAACAGTGGATTAGAAGCAATAGGAACTGGATTCCATGGCATCTCTATTCCGTTCTCGTCATAACCATTACCTAAACTTCTTATATCAACCGTATTTGCAATCATATAGGTTCCCCAGTTCGGATTCGACTCGGCGTCAGATACCGTTGGTCTATTATTTGATTGCTCATTATTATATTGTACTACGGCATCAAGGTGCAACCAACTCGTTAAATTTAATTCAGAGGCAAGATTAATGGTCTTTCTATTAAAATCAGAGTTAGGAACAATACTTTTATTTTCCATATTTGAAAAGGATAATCTTCCGGTTGCAATTTCGCTTCCTCCAGTAAGAGCTAGCGTATTTGTAAAAGTTTCTCCCATTCTATAAAAGTTCTTTATGTTATTTCGTTGTGCAACATAAGGTCTTTTCACTCCATCAAATTGAATCACATCGCTTCCGTCAATTTTAGCACCCCAAGACCAGCGACCAGTAGCAAGAGCTTCTGCTTCAGTAACGGGTTTCATACCTAGCTGTCCTTGTCCATATTCATACTGCCAATCTGGTTTTATGGAAGGTGTTTCAACAGTATAATTTGAGTTGTACTCCACTCCTATTCCTTTTTGTGCAGTTCCTGTTTTAGTTCGTATCAATATCACACCATTAGCAGCCATAGATCCATAAAGCGCAGCAGCAGTTCCTCCTTTTAAGATTGTTATGCTCTTAATATCATCTGGATTAATTCCTGAAATACCATCGCCTCTATCCACGTTCATTCGCTCTCCATTACCTATCATTGGAAGATTTAATTGCGTATTGTCTAATGGCAAATCATTCACCACATACATGGGCTGGTTATTTCCGTTTAAGGAACCGTTACCTCTAATAACAACACGGCTTGATCCATTTGCACCCGTGGAAGTGCTAGTGGCATTTACACCAGCAATTTTTCCAACTAAAGCAGTAGCGATACTTACCTCTTTTGACTTTGCGAAATCTGTTCCTTTCAGCTCTGTAACCGAATTTGTAACTGCCTTGGTTGATTTTTTTACACCTAATGCTGTTATGATAACTTGGTTAAGCATGTTTTCTGCTTCGATTAAAGAGACTACCAAATTTTTTTCATTAGCTGAAATATTGACTTCCTTATTGTCAAATCCCATATAGCTAACTATTAAAGTCGATTTATCCTGCGGTAATTTCAGCGTAAAAAAACCCTGCTCATCTGTTACAGTTGAAAAATTCCTATTCCCTTTAACATAAATTGTTGCACTTATAATAGGCAATCCATCCACTTGGCTGATTACTTTTCCTGAAATAAGCTGCTGGTTAATCTGCTTATCTGAAACTTGTGCTTTTGTGGAAACTTCTTGTGCTTTTGTGGATAGCGACATACAACCCAACAAAAACAGTGTTAATAGTTTACGATTCATAATTAGTTTTTTTTCATGGTGGTTAGTTTAATAATTTCAAATATAAAACTAAAATTGAATAATTTGCATATTTTTTGCAAATAAAAAAAATAACTGCATTTTTTTTGAAAAATATAGTTTTAATTAAGTTATTTATTACAATATGCTAGTAGATTTAAAACAAATAATATATTAGATTTAGAATAGTAATATGTTTTTTGCATTTATTTTGCATTTAGAGAAATACATATTGTAATTTTTTTTTGGAGTATTTAAAAAAATACGATCGTATAATTGTATTCTAATTGAACTGAGACTCAAAACAAATTATCATAAAAATGAGATTTAGTAGAAGACGATAATATTAGTGTCAATTCAAAAAAACAACGTAGAAAGTTTGCTTTGTTATGCTACGAAAACAATTCCGTTAATACTTCAGTGATTAATTTTGTTAAAGGAGTTGAGTGCATTACTATTTTATATTCCGTCACTTCTCGATTGAAAGAACGAGAGTTTGGATCTATGAGTATTTCACTATCAAACAAAAAAAAAGCTGCAATTTCCGAAGAAATTGCAGCTTTTTATCTACTATTTTAACCCAATGATTTACGAGACTCGTGAATTAATGAAATCTAATGAGGTAATTTATTCTTTAGTAAACCATATAAATAAGTGCCTAAAAGTGCTCCAAAAAGCACTATAAAAACAATCCAAAATCCTGCTCCTATCAATATAAATATTGGTCCTGGACATGAACCAACTAATGCCCAACCCAGTCCAAATAATATTCCACCAATCCAATAACGAGCGGAACCTTTTTCTTTGTCTTCAATTACTATTGGTTCTCCTTTAATATCTTTAATATTTTTTCTTTTAATCAATTGTATTCCAATCACTCCTACCAAAATTGCTACTGAAATAATTCCGTACATGTGGAATGATTGAAATTGGAACATCTCGTAGATTCGATACCACGAAACAGCTTCTGATTTGGTTAGGACTATTCCAAAAATAAATCCAACTACTAAGTATTTTAATATATTTTTCATGATATGTTTTCTAATGTTTACTATTTGATTGTTGACGAATTATTAGCTTAAAAGTAATGGCAATAAAAAATGTGCCATGATTAAGCCACCAATAAAGAAGCCAATAACTGCTTTCAAAGAAGGAATTTGTAAATTACTTAAACCAGAAATCGCGTGACCAGAAGTACAACCTCCAGCATAGCGTGATCCAAAACCAATTAAAAGACCACCAATTAATAAGATAGCTATAATCTTAGGTGACTGTAAAATTTCTGTTCCAAAAAGTGCTTGTGGCATTAATTTACCGTTAGGCGCATCAATTCCCATTTCAGCCAATTGTTCTATAGTCTGAGGATTTATAGAAACATTCGAAGGATCACTCATGAAATTGACAGCAACAAATCCACCTATCATAGCTCCTAAAACGACTACTAAATTCCAGCGCTGCGCTTTCCAGTCAAAGTCAAAGAAGGATACTTTTTTACCTAATCCAGCAATCGAACATAACGAACGCAAATTAGAAGACATACCGAACGTTTTTCCAAAATAAATTAAGCAAAGCATAATCAATCCTATTATCAATCCTGAAACGTACCATGGCCACGTTTGAAAAATCATTTCCATATTTTATTTTTTTACAAAGATAGAACGCATTTTCAATAAAAGGAAGCGCTAAAGCAATGAAAGTAACTATATAAACTGATACCTCAGTTTACAAATACACGACTAATAAAAAACTAAAATTCAAATACACTATAATCCAATTCTTTAAAAATTATAGGATTTAAATAGCATGTGTGACTTATGTTACTGAGCACGCTATTTTGTCAATCTATCTTTGCTTCATAAACCTGATACAATAATTATGAAGAATATAAATTTTATACTGCTCATCGGAATTTTGACCATTTTCAATGTTGCATTTAGTCAAGACACATTGATTATTTCCAAAAAGGATATTTGGATAAAAGCAGCTGATAAGAACTTACAAATAAAAATTTCAGATCAAGACTTTAAATCCGCACAAGCAGATTACAGACAATCAAATTCGTTGTTTTTGCCAAGTATTTCAGCTTCACATACGGCCATTTCTACAACAAATCCTTTGATGGCTTTTGGATCTAAACTAAATCAGGAAATTTTGACAGCCTCCGATTTTGATCCAGCTTTACTTAACAATCCAGCGCGAACAAAAAACTTCGCGACCAAATTTGAAGTTTTACAACCTTTAATAAATATAGACGGAATTTATGGAAGGCAAGCCGCTAAAGCGAAAATGGAAGCGTATGCTTTACAGACGGAACGCACTAAAGAATATTTAGAGCTGGAGGTGAACAAAGCTTTTATGGAATTACAATTAGGGTATAGAGCTGTAGCAGTTTTAGAAAAAGCTAATATAACGGGAGATGCTAATTTAAAATTGATACAAAACTATTTTAAACAAGGCATTCTTCAAAAAACGGATTTACTATCTGTGCAAGTTCGTGTAAATGAAATACAAAATCAGTTGCAATACGCTAAAAGTAATGTGCAAAACGCATCTGATTATTTAGCCTTTCTTTTAAATGAAGACAACACTAATAAGGTCTACAAACCACTTGAAGAGCTGGACAATCTAATTGCATTGGAAAGAATAAATACTACTCTTTCTATTGATAGAAAAGACATTCAAGCGATGGATAAATCATCGGAAGCTTACGCCAAAATGTTACAGTCTAGTAAAATGAATTTCTTACCAAGATTAAATGCTTTTGGAAGCTACGAGTTATACGATGATACTTTGTTTGGAACCAATGCTAAAGGGTATTTAGTTGGAGCACAGTTATCTTGGAGTTTGTTCGACGGTTACAAATCAATTGGAAAAATGGAAAAAGCAAAAGCAGAATTCCAAAAATCAGAGATTGAAACGCAACAATATAAAGCAAAAAGCCAGTTGGAATTAAACAAAGCAGATCGTCAATTGAAAGATGCAGAGAACAAAGTGAATCTTTCTAAACTAGCTTTAGAACAATCACAAGAAGCCTATCGCATTAGGAATAATCGCTTTACACAAGGTTTAGAAAAAACTACCGACTTGTTACAATCAGAAACACTGATGTTTCAAAAAGAATTGGAGTTTTTACAAGCAGTTTTCGAATATAATTTTACTCAAAACTATTTACATTTTTTAACGAAATAAAGAAATTAAAATTCCATTACAATTGCAAAAGTCAATTGCAAAATCAATAAACACAAAACTATGAAAAAGATATTTATACCCTTATTAGCAGTAATTCTTTTAGCTTCTTGTAACAGCGAAAAGAAACAAGAAATCGTAAAAGAACCTGCTATCGCTGTGAAAGTAAGCGGACTTTCTGAAAATAGCAACAGTCCTTTTGTGACTGCAAGTGGAAAAATTGAAGCTAAGAATAGTGCCAACTTAAGTACTAGAATGATGGGGTATGTAACCAAAGTTCATGTACAAGTAGGTCAAAAAGTACATGCTGGACAATTATTAGTTAGCATTAACAATACGGATTTACAAGCTAAAAGAGCGCAAGTTGATGCGAGTATTCTTCAAGCTACTGCAGGATTTAACAGTGCTAAAAAAGATTACGATCGTTTTGTGAATTTGTTCAAAATGCAAAGTGCTTCCCAAAAAGAATTAGATGATATGACTGCACGCTACGAAATGGCAAAAGCGGGATTAGAAGGTGCAAAACAAATGCGAAACGAAGTAATGGCGCAATTTTCTTATTCGAATATTACGGCTCCATTTGCTGGCGTGGTTACCAATACATTTATCAAACAAGGTGATATGGCTAATCCAGGAATGCCTTTAGTAAGTGTTGAAGGTGCCTCTAAATTGCAAGTACTGGCAATGGTTTCTGAAAATGATATTGCCGAAATTACAAAAGGAATGCCAGTTAGTGTTTTAGTAAAATCATCTAATGAGAAATTAAGCGGAAAAGTAAGCGAGGTAAGTATCTCGGCTACTAATACGGGTGGTCAATATTTAGTAAAAGTAGATTTAGATAAGACAGACGCTATTGTTTTATCAGGAATGTTTGTCAATGTTCAGTTTCCAATTGCAAACAAAGCAAACACATCAAAAAGTGAAGTAATATTAGTACCAGAATCCGCATTAGTAAAACAAGGACAACTGACTGGAATTTATACTATTGGAACTGGAAATGTAGCCATATTAAGATGGTTGCGTGTTGGGAAAAACTTTGGCGACCAAGTTGAAGTTTTGTCTGGACTTTCGGCAGATGAACAATATATTGTTTCGGCAGATGGAAAATTATACAATGGAGTTCCTGTGAGTGTTCAATAAAAAGTGTTCCGCTTTCATTTTAGATAAATAAGAAGATTTTGTCATTAATTCTGCGTGAGGGATAGCAGTGAAAATCCCACGCTTTTTAGCGTGGATTGTAACGTATAGCCCGACCCGACCTTTTGAGAGGGTCACGCCCAAATAAATAAAAAATTATGCAAGAAGGTATTTCAGGTAAAATAGCCAATTTATTCATGAACTCTAAACTGACCATCTTATTGATGATTGGTTTGATGATTATTGGAGTTTACAGTTCGTTTTTAATTCCTAGAGAAGAAGAGCCGCAAATTAATGTACCAATGGCGGACATTTTAGTTGGTTATCCAGGAGCAAGTCCGTCAGAGGTTGAAAGTCGTGTGGCAAAACCGCTAGAGAAAATAATATCCAACATAAAAGGGGTTGAGCATGTGCATACGATGGCTATGAACGGTCAAGCCATGATTATTGTACAGTTTTATGTAGGTCAAGATGTGGAGCGCTCCTATGTGAAATTGTACGATGAGTTAGCGAAACATGAGGATATGTTTCCAAAAGGAGTGTATAAACCAATGGTAAAAACACGTTCGATTGACGATGTTCCGATGCTGGGAATTACTTTATGGAGCGAAAAAGAAGATGCTTTTCAAATTCGACAAATTGCTGAAGAAATAACTTCGGAGATTGAGAAAATCAAAGATGTAGCTATTACAAAAGAAATTGGAGGAAGTAATCGTGCGCTAAAAGTAATTTTAGACAAAGATAAAATGGCCGAAAATGGCGTTGATGCTTTAGGAATTATGCAAATGATTCAGGCTAACAACGGCAGTTCGCAATCGGGTGGTTTTGTTCAAAATGACCAAGAGTATTTGGTCACAACTGGACAATTTTTATCGAATGCTGAAGATGTAGAAAACTTAGTGGTTGGTATTAATAAAAACATGCCTGTATATTTGAAGCAAGTGGCTAAAGTGCAAGATGGACCAGAAACCCCTCGCAGTTATGTGTCTTTTGGATACGGTAAAGCCAATGAAAAATTTAATATAGCCAAGTCAGAATATCCTGCTGTTACTATTTCTGTAGGTAAAGTAAAAGGAGCTGATGCGATGAAAATTTCGGAGAAAATCCTTCACAAAGTAGAATTATTGAAGAAAGATTTAATTCCGAATGATGTTCATGTTGAAGTAACTCGAAATTATGGTGAAACAGCTTCGGATAAAGTAGGTGAACTTTTATTTCATTTATTTATTGCGATTGCGGCTGTAACAGTTTTAGTGATGCTGGCCATGGGATGGCGCGGTGGATTAGTGGTGTTTTTCTCCGTTCCATTAACTTTTGCGTTGACTTTATTTAGCTATTATTTATTGGATTACACTTTAAATAGAATTACACTATTTGCACTCGTTTTTGTGGTGGGAATTGTGGTTGATGATAGTATCATTATTGCCGAAAATATGCACCGCCATTTTAAGATGAAGCGACTACCGTTTAAACAAGCTGCTATTTATGCGATAAACGAAGTTGGAAATCCAACAATCTTAGCCACTTTTACGGTAATTGCAGCTATTTTACCAATGGCTTTCGTATCAGGAATGATGGGACCCTATATGAGTCCGATGCCTATAGGAGCTTCGATAGCGATGATATTATCCTTATTTGTAGCCTTGACGGTAACTCCTTATTTAGGATATCATTTACTTCAAGAAAAAGATACACAAGAACATAAAGAAGCGGAAGGACTAGAAACGAGTCGTATCTATAAAATATATAATAAGTTAGAGCGTCCATTATTAGAAAGTAGCTCCAAAAGAAGAATACTTTTAGCGGTAACTATTTTGTTATTAATTGGTTCGGTATTTATGTTTTTCACCAAATCGGTGGTGGTAAAAATGTTGCCTTTTGATAATAAAAATGAGTTCCAAGTAGTGATTGATATGCCAGAGGGAACTACGTTAGAACGCACAACAGCGGTAACTAAGGAAATTGCGCAATACCTCTCAACTAGATCAGAAGTGGTTAATTATCAGAATTATATTGGAACCTCCGCTCCTATCACGTTCAACGGTTTAGTGCGTCATTATGATATGCGTGGTGGTAGTAATATGGCCGACATTCAAGTTAATTTACTACACAAGGAAGACAGAACGATTCAAAGTCATGCTATTGCGAGAGATATGCGTGCCGATGTGCAGAAGATTGCTAAGAAATATGGTGCGAATGTAAAACTAATTGAAGTGCCTCCAGGACCGCCAGTCTTATCAACTTTAGTTGCTGAGATTTATGGCGGACCTAATTATAACGAGCAAATAAAAGTAGCGAAGCAAGTAAAAACTATTTTAGAAAATACGGCTGATGTAGTCGATATCGATTGGATGGTTGAGGACAATCAAGTAGAATACAAACTCGAAATAGACAAAGAAAAAGCAATGCTAAACGGAATTGCGCCACAGCAAGTAGTGGGGAATCTTACCTATTTACTGAAAGAATATCCTATTTCTAATTTGTACGATGAAAATTCAAATGATAATGTAGCAATCGTTCTTTCTCTTGACGACAAAGACAAAACAAGTTTACAAGACATTCAGAATCTAAAAATCAAAGGAAATCAAGGCAACATGATTCCGGTAAGTGATTTGGTAAAAGTAAAAACAGATACTTTACAAAAAACCATTTATAGAAAAGATCAAAAACGTGTGGTTTATGTAACAGCTGATATGGCTGGAGCTTTAGAAAGTCCTGTATATGCCATTTTAGGAATGAGCGACCAACTGGCTAAAATGAAAGTTCCAAAAGGCTATAAAGTAGAGGAATTGTATATGGAACAACCTACTGACGAAAGTAATTTTACAGTAAAATGGGATGGAGAATGGCAAATAACATTAGAAGTATTCCGTGATTTAGGAGTTGCTTTTATGGTAGCTATTGTCATTATCTACATGTTAATCGTAGGATGGTTCCAGAACTTTAAAACACCAATTGTAATGATGTTGGCTATTCCGTTATCCTTGATTGGGATTGTTTTTGGCCACTGGTTGTTAGGTGCTTATTTTACAGCTACTTCTTTCATTGGGATGATTGCATTAGCTGGTGTAATGGTTCGAAACTCGGTTTTACTGATTGACTTTATAGAGATTAGATTGCAAGACGGAGTTCCGTTGAAACAAGCGATTATAGAAGCTGGAGCGGTAAGAACCTCCCCTATTTTGTTAACCACTGGAGCAGTAGTTATTGGAGCATCGATTATATTATTTGATCCATTGTTTCAAGGATTAGCGATTTCATTAGTGTTTGGAGCGATAGTTTCCACTATTCTAACATTGCTAGTAGTGCCGTTAATTTATTATATAACAGAGAGAAAAAAATGGGAATCCAATTCTGAAATTTCAATCAAGAATGATGATGAAGCATTATAATTTAATAAAATATAAACTATGAAACTACTAATCATAACTGCAGTCTTAGAATTTGAAAAAGACATTAAGGCGATGCTAAAAAAATCTAATGTAAAAACCTTTACTTATAAAGAAGTAAAGGGGTTTACAGATCTTTCTGAAGAAGCTATTGAAAGCAACTGGTTTGCTGGCGATATGAATGAAACGGAATCCATACTCTTTTATGCTTTTGTCAAAAAAGAAAATATTGACTCACTGTTTGATTTGGTTAATGACTTTAATGCAAAACAAGCAGCCAAATCAAACATTCATATTGCTGTGCTGAATATTGAAAAATCTAATTAATAACAACTAAATAAGAGGATGAGCTTCCTTCATCACTCGCCAATATATTATGAAAAATAGAATAGTAAGATTCGTAGCGGGAACATTTATATTAACTAGTTTAATTTTAGCACATTATTTTAGTACTAATTGGTTGTGGCTTACAGCTTTTGTAGGAGCTAATTTATTTCAATCTTCCCTTAGCAAATGGTGCTTATTAGACACTATTTTAGAGAAATTAGGAGTAAAAGATTAGTCAGTAGTAATTAGTGATTAGTGACTAGTTCTTAGCATTTAAGACGTACGAATGAATTAGAATTCTAGAAAAAGAATTATTAGCTTAAGATTACAAATTAAAACAAGTGGATTATTTTGATACTTCTATTGACAAAAAAAACATTTTGTAATCAATAGGACTCAAAGTTCTATTTATCTTTGTGCTGCTCTTCAAAGTTTTTCTTGAGCAATTACAAATCATTTTTAACGTTAAGGATTTATGAACAATATCAAAAAAACTTTTCTTTTTTTAGCATTAGTATTATTAAGTGGTTCCTGCGTGAGCACAAAATCGACTTTAAAAAACGTGGATGATAATGCTCCAAATCTTGTGGTTACAAAAGATAATACTTTTGTGATTACTAAGTATAGCGATGATAAAAAATACGGTTATGACGAAGATTACCCGATCAATATTTTTTATAGAAACACATTAAATGACAAAATTAATCAAGAACGTTTCTTGAATGCTTTGGCTGGGCCAAAAGGCGAAAAAATAACGTACTCAAAATTAGAAAGCTGTTGTCCTTTTCCAACCAAAAGAACGGATCTTGGCGCTGGTTTATTAGATGTTTACGAGTTAAAATGGGAAGGGCAAAAAAAACCTATAAAATTATATTTAAATATTTTTGAAAAAGGAGTCTTAATGGTTCCAGTTGGGCTTAGTTTAAATAAAAAGTAGTGTTGTAATTAAAATGTCTCAAAAATATTTTCAGTTTTTAAGGGCACTGAAAAATATTTTCAATTCTATATGTTATGTTTGATGGAATGGGATTGCTTCGTTCCTCGCAATGACTAATCGTTATTACTAGAGCAGGAAACAGCTTCAAATAAAACGTTAATAGCAAAGTAGTGTCACAAAACCTAACTATCTTTGCACTTTCAAAAAATAACTACTATGAACATACATAAAATTCCTCAAATTAAGCATACTGAAAGCGGCAACTTCTTCCTATTAGCTGGTCCTTGCGCGATTGAAAGTGAAGAAATGGCGATGCGAATTGCTGAAAAATTAGTTGGCATCACTGATAATTTACAAATTCCTTTTGTTTTTAAAGGTTCTTTCAAAAAAGCAAATCGTTCTAGAATCGATAGTTTTTCAGGAATTGGAGACGAAAAAGCACTTAAAATCCTTAGAAAAGTGTCAGAGACATTTCATGTTCCTACAGTTACAGATATTCATACGAATGAAGATGCGGATATGGCGGCACAATATGTGGATGTTTTGCAGATTCCAGCTTTTTTAGTTCGCCAAACGGATCTAGTTGTGGCTGCTGCCAATACTGGAAAAGTAGTAAACTTGAAAAAAGGACAATTTATGAGTCCAGAAAGCATGAAGCACGCGGTACAAAAAGTGTTAGATTGTCAGAATGAAAACGTAATGATTACTGATAGAGGAACCATGTTTGGTTACCAAGATATGATTGTCGATTTTAGAGGAATCCCTACGATGCAACAATATGCTACAACAGTTCTTGATGTAACACACTCGTTACAACAACCCAATCAGACTGCTGGTGTAACTGGTGGAAGACCGGATATGATTGAAACTGTTGCTAAAGCTGGTATTGCAGTAGGCGTTGATGGAATATTTATAGAAACTCATTTTGATCCCGCTAACGCAAAAAGCGACGGTGCTAATATGCTTCATCTAGATTATTTTGAATCGCTAATGACGAAATTAGTAGCGATTAGAAAAACAATAAATACATTTTAATTTTAATACAAAGTTCATTGAAAACTAAAGTTTTATTTTTCGTCTTGTTCGGATTTTCATTAAGCATATTTGCACAAGAAGAAATTAAGGTAGAAAAATATACCGCTCATAATAAAGGAAAATTCTTTGTTTCATGGGGCGGAAATAGGGAAAGCTACACAGACTCTGATGTAACTTTCAAAGGGAAAGATTACAACTTTACAGTTGATAATATGACCGCGCACGATAAACCAAAAGGATGGCATTTGGACTACGTAAATCCTGTAAAAATGACAATTCCTCAAACGAATTTCAGATTAGGATATTATATCTCTGATAACTATAGCGTTACAATTGGTGTGGATCACATGAAGTATGTAATGACACAAGATCAAACTGCTAATGTTTCAGGCGCAATCAATTTACCAATTGCAGATGCGGGCGCAATTCACAATCGCATTTATAATAACACTCCAGTTAATTTTACGGATGAAACATTCTTGAAGTATGAACATACTGACGGATTAAATTACGTACACACCGAGATATCAAGACACGATGATATTTCGAAGTTTCTGGGTCTTCCCAATATTGAAAAAGTTCAAATTAATATAACTGAAGGTTTGGGACTTGGTTTGCTTTATCCTAAAACAAACACAACTTTGCTGGGAAAAGATCGTCATGATGATTTTCATGTTTCTGGTTTTGGCGCTTCCGCAAAAGCGGGACTTAACGTAACATTTTTTAAACATTTTTACATTCAAGGAGAATTGAAAGGTGGTTATATTAATATGCAAGATATTAGAACAACCCAAAGTAAGGAAGATAGCGCGTCACAAGATTTTTTCTTTTTTCAAAGAATAATTGCAGTCGGTGGAATTTTTAGAATATAAAATAATAGGGTTTAGAGTTTCTTTAGAAATTTTTTAAAGTGACCGCAATAAACTTAAATATCTAATGTAAAAAGAAGGCTGGAATTTTAATATTCCAGCCTTCTTTTGTTTTAGGTTATAAATTTGAAAATAATAAATCCTTATTTAGTTAGATTTAAATTCAAAGTTAGTAGAATTCTTGTTTTTTTATATAAATTTGGAAAGAGGCCCAATATTTTAATAAAATAACCTTCCCATATTTGAAAATATAAAATTATTTAAAAACTATAAATCCTGCTAAATCAATGAATTCAAATTCTACTACTACTGATTCTGATGGCAAATATTCATTTGATAATTTTTTCAACATTTCGGCTGATTTAATATGTATTGCAGGCTATGACGGTTACTTTAAGAGAATTAATCCTTCTGTATCAAAATTATTAGGATACAGTGAGGAGGAATTATACGCTAAACCCATAAGTGCATTTGTTTATTCTCCCGATTTAAAATTAACATTAGAAACAAGAGAGCAAGTCTATAAAAACAAACCACTATTAAATTTTGAAAATCGTTATCTCACTAAAAGTGGTGAAATCGTTTGGCTTTCATGGACTTCAATGCCTGTAGATGCAAATCAATTAATCTATGCCATTGCAAAAAACATAACACATAAGAAAAAAGTAGAAGGCGAAAGAAATTTACTTTTAAGTAATCTGACACAAATAAATAAGGAACTGAGAATACTTTCTCATAAAACTTCTCATGATTTAAAGTCCCCTATAAACAATATGTTATCCGTATTTAGTCTGATTGATGTTTCTAAAATTGATGATGAAGAAACACTTGAGCTGATCAATATTTTAAAATTAACAAGCGAAAATTTAAAAGATACATTAAATGATTCTATTGACACTCTAATTGAAAATGCAAACATCAATACTCAGGTTGAAGAGATAAACTTTAATGAATGTCTTATTGAAGTTTTAGTATCGATTAATTCACTAATTGTTGATTCGAAAGCAAGTATTACTTTTGATTTTTCGGAGGTAGAAAATGTAGTTTTTAACAAGGCTTATATTAAAAGCATTTTTTTAAATCTACTTACGAACTCAATTAAATATTCAAAACCATCAAGCGTACCAACAGTTAAAATTCGTTCTACAGTAGTGAACGGAATAAATCAATTAATTTTTTCAGATGAGGGACTTGGTTTCGACCTAGATAAAGTGAAAGATAAGATTTTTGGACTGTATGAAAAATTCCATACAAATGACGATACAAATAGTACGGGAATAGGACTTTATTTAGTTTACAATCACATCACAAGTTTAGGTGGAAGAATTGCTGTAGAAAGTAAAATAAACGAGGGTGCAACATTTACGATTTCATTTAAATATTGAAAAACATAAAAATTGCACCCACATTAATTTTGGTAACTTTTTATTCTATTATTCTATTATTCCATTTTGATCAATAAGATATAATAATGAAGCCATAGTTGCCGCACCTAATTCTAATTCTCTTTTATTAATTGCATCAAAAGTATCATTTGCAGCATGATGATAGTCAAAATAGCGTTGTGAATCTGGTTTTAATCCAGCTTTAACTATCTTTTTAGAAGTTAAAGGATCAATGTCAGAACCTCCATGTCCTTTTGTAAAGCTATGAATTAAGTATGGTTCGAAAAGATTCTTCCATCCTTCGATTCTTTTAAAATTAGCATCGTCTGATTCGAAATTAAAACCCCTTGGAGTAAATCCTCCTGAATCACTTTCCAGAGCAAAAATGTGATTTTCTTTATTCAGTTGTGCTACTTCTTCGTATTTTTTTCCGCCTTTACCACCATTTTCTTCATTCATAAAAAGCACAACGCGTATCGTATTTTTAGGTTTGTATCCAAGATTTTTGAAGATATTGACTGCTTCCATGCTTTGCACCACTCCTGCTCCATCATCATGTGAACCATCTGCTAAATCCCAAGAATCAAGATGTCCTCCCACAACAATTATTTTTTCAGGATGTTCGCTACCTTTTAATTCTCCTATAACATTATATGATAAAACATCTTCCATTTGTTTGCAAGATTGTTTGAAATAAAACTTCAACTTAGAATTACTTTTAAGTGATTTACTTAATAATTCAGCTCCGTTGGTGCTTATAGCTGCTGTTGGAATATATTTTGATTCTGGCAAATCACCATAGCTTTGATTACCTGTATGTGGGAAATCATCTAATCGTAAGTTCATCGAGCGTACAATTGTTCCAACGGCTCCAAATTTTGCTGCTTCCTTAGCACCTGCGTATCTTTGATCTACACAACCTCCGTAAGATTTAAAAGTTTCAATAAGCTCTTGCTCCATCGGTCTGTTAAAAAATACTATTTTACCTTTAACCTTATCTCCTAATGTATTGAGTTCAGCTATTGTTTGCACTTCAATAATTTCAGCGGCAAGACCATTTTTAGAAGTTGCGATAGAACCACCTAAAGCGCATATTGGAACAGAAGTTTTAGCTTTGTTATCCATTATGTAAGCAGTTTCTTTTTCACCTCTTACCCATTTTGGCACCATCACTTCCTGCAAATAGACTTTATCCAAACCAAGAGTTTCTAATTGGGCTTTTGTATATAAAACTGCTTTCTGCGCATTGTCTGAACCCGATAATCGAGATCCTATTTTATTCGAAAGATGATCTAACCACGAGTAACACTTTGAATTTGTTAGCGAAGATTTATAGATTTCTTTAAACATTTGCTCGTCCTTACTTTGAGCCGTCAATGTTACACCGCTAAAAAATAAAGCCGCTAATAGAAAAGTTTTTTTCATAATTTATAAAGGTTAAAATCGATTTTGTTTGGAAGTTTTGATTTGTTATTATCGAGCAATTTCGTGATTAATAACGAATAATTTCACTTCAAGAAGAAAAAATAAAAATTGGAGTAAAAAATCATTATGAAGTTAAGATCATTGCTGAAGAGCTAATTTAATTGTAGTCGTTAAACTTAAATTCTGAGACAGACATTATTATTTCTATTTTAAATTGCTTCGTAAACTTTTTTTGTACTGATCTAAAATTACTATCAGCATATAAAAACTAATTTTTTATGTTCACTAATATTGTAAAAAAAAAGCTGCCTGAATAATTACTCAGGCAGCTCTATATAATCAGTCAAAAATTTTTATTCGATTATCAGTTTCTCAGTTGAAACTTTACCGTTTTGTTCAACTTTGACTATGTAAACACCTTTACTTAATTTAGATGTATTTACTTCTTTATTCTCTGTCGAAACACTTAAAACTTGCTTGCCAGAAATATCATAAAATATAATAGTTTTCATGTCAGTACTTCCAGTAACCACATACACCTTACCATCATTTACAGGGTTAGGATACATTGCAAAACCATTAATTGTATTCGATGACACGTTTAAATTGCATGCATCATTTGTTACATTAACGGTACGTGTTACGACAGTTACATTATTCAATGCATCTGTAACATTGTAGTTCAAAGTATACTGCCCGATCGTACTTGTGTCGACATTTCCAGTAACTGTAACAGCGGCGGTCAAATCTACGCTTAAATTATCTACAGCTGAATAACCTGCCTCAGTATACGTACAGCCTTTACCAACAGTTACGATATTGTCGCCTAATAAAGAAATTACTGGCTTCGCTCTTTCTATTGCTATAGTCCAATTTGTTAATTCTCCATTTTGCGCCAGTACATTGTATTGGATAGGATTTACATAATTTACTGAAGTAACTCCGCTGTTTTGAACATAGGTTCCTATACGAGCTTGAGCTTGATCTGAAATTGTAAAAGAAGGTATAAATGCACTTAACATTGCATTATTATTTACGAATACTTTAACCGTTTTCGCCGTATTGTCGATTATTGATGTTCCAAATTGATTAGTAACTGAATATCCTAAGAACTTAGCTTCTGTATTTTTTGCATTTACAGTTACCATATAATTTGTTTTAGAAAGTTTGTTTTCTGAAACAACAGTAACTAAAATACTATTCGCGTAATCAATGCTAGTAGTAGTTGAGGCTAATTGTTTTACGTCATCAATAAATAACTCTGCTCCTGCAGAAACAGTAAAGTTTGCTTTCAAATTTGAAACATTAATTCCGTAAGCAACAGTTGCAGAAGCATTTTCACCAGAAATAGTCGTATTAATTTCCTGGCTTAATCCTGAATTCAAAGTCTTTTTAAAATCAAAAGCAAGCAATTTACTTTGATTACTTAATCCTGAAATAACTTTTAGGATGTACGTTTCTGTAATTCCAGTGTTAAAACCTACACCTTCAATAGTCATATTTACAGTATTTGTAAAATTATTGGTTGTTACACCACTTGTTTGTGTTACTCCATTTATTTTTACAATTGAATTCATTCCTGCGGTAAATTCTGGAATCGCAGTTGTGATATCAACGCTGTCATTTAATAGAAAGGTATACGTTTTAGACGCATTGTCGTACGAAGAAGAAAGTTGATCCTTTAATTCTAGTTTTTGCAAAAGAACTGGCGTATTCCAGAATTTACCATCACCTAAACCATTCGTATCTGCGTTCATTACAATTGCTGTATTATCACTTGTTGTTGTGTCATAAACAAATTGTTTATCACCTTCAGCAAAAGAATAATACGCTAGCAAATTAGCTTCGTTACCAATATACTTTGTCATTGCGTTTGCGGCGATCTCCGACTGAGTTTTGACTCCAGACCAAACGCGAACCTCATCAATGTTACCATCTAACTGACGCGTTAATGAGGGATTTCCTCCAATATAAGCAGGAAGAGTAGCATTTGTAGTGGCAGCTCCAGCAGTTCCAGTTGCAGTATAAGGTGCAACAACTCCATCTATATACATGGTGTAAACGTTACTAGCACTAACTGTGAAAGCAATATGTTGCCATTTATTTAAAGGGACGGTATTTAAACCTGTATTAATCACATGCGAACCACTAGCAGTTGTAATAGACAATACTAAGCTGTTTTCTTTGTAAGTCGAATTATTATTCGTGTGTACAAATAAATTCACTCTAGTTTTATCAAAGATTCTTCCAAAAATTGTTGGACTTTTTCTATTAACCCAAGCTTCGAAAGTATAATTGTTTGAAAGTTCTAGCGCTGGGATAGCATCTGTTGCTATATAATCATCTACTCCATCAAAAGATCCTACAACGTTTGTAATAGCATCAGCAACGTGTGAGAAACTAACTGATTTAGAATCGTTAGTAGCGTCAGTGTCTCCAGCTAGTTTTGTATAGACCTCAAGATTGTAATTATCAACAGCGCTAAGATCAGCTTTTGTTGTAAATGAAAACATTGCAGTTGCACCAGCTGCAATTGTACCAGTAAAGTTTTGAGTAACTTCATTTGCTCCGTTCACCTTATAGGCAACTGGAAAATTTGAAATTGCAGTAGTAGAAAAATTACGGATCACTGCACTTACTGTAACCGGTTTCATACCAATTTTTACTGGAGCAGTGATTCTTTCAACGCTGGCATCTGCAGCAGTAAATGGAAGAACATTGATTGTATATTCTTCAATCTCAAAATCCTCTCTCGAAGTCGTTAAATTGTCAACGGTTGGTCCAAGATTCACATTGAAATACTCATTAGGAGAACGAAACATGTGAATTACACGCATTAGTTTTTCACCTGCGGAGGTACCTGACGGAATAGTAACCCCTCCAACTAAACTAAAATTATTTCTAAAATAATGAGTACTAGGAATGGATGCAATAGCAGGCGATGTAGCGGTATTTACAGTGTTAACCCAAAAATTACCTGAATAAAACTCATCAGTCACATTACCATCACCATTTAAGTCAATTACAATCATTGTAAAAACTCCAGGAGTTGTTGTAAGATCTCTGGTTATTGGCCTTTCTGGCTTAGCAATAGAAACCTCCGGTTGATAAGTAAAACCAGCATAAACTGGAATTTTGATATTTTTAAAATCAGAGTACGCAGAAGTCCCTGAAGTATTAATAACATCATTCCATTTCAGTTTTGTAATTGCAAAACCATTTGTATTAGTATTTGATGGCAATTGGTTTTTATTGTAAACCGTTTTTACGAGAGAATTATTACTTATAGTATCGTCTACTTCATCAATTCCTGATGTTATAATATAACTGGCATCAGCCACAGATAAATCAGCAGTTGCTGTAAAAGTATAACTCACTGTCGAACCAGCATTTATAGTAGGAACAAATTCTGAAATTCTGTTTAGTCCATTTACATCATAAAAAACAGGAATGTTAGTTCGCGTAGTTGCTCCTAGATTAGTAACTCGAATAGTAACAGTAGTTGCAACCGTTTTATTTCCAAGAAAATCAGGTGAAACGATTGAAGCAATCGCTACATCATTTAAAGATGATGAAGGTTTAGCCACGCATGAAATGTTTGCAATAAATCCTTTATCGTTAACGCCAGCATCAGAAGTAAACTTAAATGTTAATTCACCACCAGCTGCAGTTGAAGTTAGAGAAGGAGGTAATGTGTTTCCATTAAACTTTCCTAAAATTGGAGATGATGCTGAATTTCCATTATAAACATATAGAAAATCATAGTCTGCCTCTGTAGCAAATTCAGAAAAATCAACTTTAATACTATTACCCACAATAGCAGGTTTAAAAGTAGTCGTTTGGTTTGCACTAATTGGATAATCAGCGTATCTACTTCCAGTATCTGTAAGTACCGCAGAACATGTCGTAACGGTAGCATTTCCAATAAGTATATCCGTACCAGAATTTACGACTGACTTTGTCAACGAATTATTTGAGGCATTAGAGTCGCTTGTTGGAGTAATTTTAGCAGCTACTTTATAAAATCCTCCAGCAGAGTAATTTGCTCTCTGAGAAAAAGTATAGCTTACTTCCTTTAACGGATCAATTGGTCCAGGAATTACCTCTGAAACTTCAGTTTCTTCATTAATTTTATAAGATACAGGAATATTATTAATCGCAATTGGGGAATAATTATAAACCTTAACAGAAACTGATTCAGTTGCTGTCAAACCTACATTTGAAGTAAGTTGTGTTAATGCAAGATCATTTTGGACTGCTTCATAAAATTCTACATTATCGATAAATATAGTATTATATACTGGAGGAGAAGCAGTAGTTGCATCATTGTCCATTACGCCTTCAAAAGTAATATTGAACTTAGTACCCGCAATTGAAGCTAAATCATAAGTCAATTCTCTATTTCCTTCAATAGCACTACCTCCATAAACAGTGGTATTCTCAGAACTTGCAACGGCTACACCGTTAATTAATACTCTAAAGAAGTTCTTATTTGCTGCAACGCTATTTTTCCATATCAAATTGAACTTTAATCGAATTGCTTTACCCGCTAAACTACTAGCATCAATTTCGCAAAAAGATAACCTTTTGATATATTTAGGGTTATTTGCAAATGCATTTGAAATAGTGCTAGGATTCCAAGCTGGAGAACCAGCAGTACCTGAACCAGACATCTTTACGGCATCATATAATGCTGTATTCGCGTAATCATAACCAATGCTTCCTGTTCGACTAGCCTGAGAAAGTGTGTAATTAGTTGGCTTTTTATTATTAAAATCTTCTTTAAATGGAAGATTGAGTGTTGTTAATATCGCTTCACTTATTGGCTCTACGTTTACAGCTCTAGCTCTTTCAGAAACTAATCCGCTGGCAATATCAATTGCTCGAACAGTAAACCAATTATTATTTCCCGCAGTTAAATTTGTAAAAGTATAAGTTGGATCCGTAACAACGGTAACTACATCAAATTGATATCCGTTTAGTTTAAGCACTTCATATTTAGCACTAGGAATTGGATCCCAATCCATTTTAAAAGAATTCCCGCCACAAGCACTTGACGCAATAGTTAGATTTACAGGTTCAGCAAATATGGTAAAATTGTTAGTTGAAACATCTACTCTACTTCCAGCACTAATTCTAATCTTAGCGTTAGGAACTATACCTTCTGGAACGTTCCAAGAAAAATTTCTTGCTGCTGAAGGTACATCTGCTGCAATAACATTATATGTAGCACCTCCGTCATTAGAGAATTCTATATTAAAAGTTCTGTCTTCTCCCTCGTAGTCCCAGCGAATATACTCAGTTGACTTTGGATTAAATTTCTCTCCACCTATAGGATACGTCAAAACTAATTCAGGAGCAACGTAATCATACACCACAGCAAAATCTTGAGCGTTTAAAGGCACTTTAGATCCAGTTACAATAATTTTATAAATTCCTGCTGATGGTACATCAAAAGTTATTTGTTCAATATTATTTAAATTATCTACACCTCTTGTAGCATTAGCATTTGGTAAAGAAGCATCTAAAATCCAAGGAAACACTGTTACACCATCCTTTACAATTCTAATATCTAAATCGTTTACTAAAACATTAGTAACTCCAGGAGTAGCGCCAATATCAGAGTAAGCAAGCATTACTTTTAAAGAAGTTAATCCAGCAGGTACAACAATATCTTTCTCATAGGAAGCACCATTTACCACTGATGAAGTAAAAAACATATTTTTATCGAGCACTTTAACAGCCCTTAAAGCATTTAGATTACCGAATCCGTATTTATAATCAGGACCTGGATTTCCTACATCTTTTGCTGTATTTGAAACCAATGCCTTCATTAACGAAGCTAAAGGCTTTGCACCAAAAATATTCTTATATCTCTCATACAGCAAAACTAATGTCCCCGATGTACCAGGAGTCGCCATAGAAGTTCCACTCATCACTTGGTACGAATTATTGTAATCTAATGAATAAACACTAGAACCAACGGCAGCAATTTGAGGAACTAAACGGCCATCCACTGTTGGTCCAAAGCTACTATACGAGCTAATATTATCGTTAGGATCATTAGCTGCAACATGTAATGCGTTTTTTGATGCCTTTGTAGAGGTATAAAAACCACCTGCGTAAGCAGCTTGCGCATTTCCATTAGAATAGACGTTTAACAATGAAGGATTCCTTACAGTTACATCATCATCACCTCGATCTCCTACACCATACCTTGTTGTATTAAATCCCGAAGAAAGAAGCACTCCATATGAATTTGATGTTAAATCAACTCCATCATCTTTAGCAGCAAGATCTCTTTCTACATAGACTGGTAAACCATTTGATTGCATGTTAAAATTCCAACCATAAATTTGAACTTTAGGAGCCATTCCTTTAGCTCTTGGATCTAAAATTCCAGCTCCACCAACAGTTCCAGATACATGCTGACCATGTGATGAATTAGACTCGTACTCTCTCGTAGTAACTCTGCCAGTATGGTCAACATGCTTTTCAATGTTACCATCCCAAATACCTATTTTCACTCCATTACCAGTTAAGTCGTATCCTAGTCCAGGAATCGTCGAACTCAAAACATTGACTTTGTGAGAAGTTACTCCCGGAAGATTATCACCTTCTACAGGTTGCTCAATCAATTCAATATTTTGCACCCAATTTAATTTTGCAATTTCTTTCAACTTTTCAACTGAAGCAATTAGATAAACTTGGTTAAAAGAATCAATTTGCTTGAAATTTTTTAAGCCTAACGATTTTAAATTGCTATTGATGATCGAAGTAGTTGCACCTTTAAAGTAACTTACTACAACTTTGATTCCATTATTATCTTTAGCGTAATCAGGTATTGCTCCAGTAATTATTATAGGATCAATTTTATATTCTGAATCGAAAGTAATAAAGTTCCTAATATTTCTTGAAGTAATAGTACTACTATAGAATTTAGGATCTACTGCAACATAATACGCATTATTAGATAAATAACTAATAAGGGTTATTCCTTGATTCTTTAACTCATTTTGTTCCTGTATTGTAGGAATCTTAGTAAATTGTAACAAAGTGTAAGTGGTTTTATCACTTTGTTTATTTACATTTTTTCTAAGCAAATCAACTTGCTGCTTAAAATTTGCTTTTGTAGCAATTCTATTACCATTAACGGAGATAGAAAAATCACTCTGACTACTGCTCTGCGACCACGCTATGACCGAGAAAAGAGACAAAATGATGGAAAGTAAATTTTTCCTCATTTTTTATTTTTTAGGTTAATAATTAGTTATTGGCACAAAAATATACCAATAAATTACACATTTTACATTTTTTAATTAAAATAATTATAGATTATTAAATTTAAATTGATTAAGCTAATTATTGATCGACAAAATTAAAAGTTTCTTGAACAAAAAAAAGTCTGCGAATAACTTAGTAATTGCAGACTTTTAATTGATGTAAAAAGTATTTTATTAGAAGTATAAAAACTCAGTATAGGTAAGTAATAATTTACTTTTTAATAAATATAACTAGTGTAATATTATCAGATTTTAAAAATAATACAATGAAAAATGGATGTTCATTTTTTGTAGATAAAATTACTATTTAACAAGCAATTCAAATACTTGATTTGCTATTTCAATCTCTTCATTTGTGGGAATAACCAAAACTTTCGTTTTAGATTCGGCTGTGCTTATTTCTCTAATTTCCTTAGAACGCAATTCATTTTTATCTAAATCCAGTTCGATACCAAAATAATCCATATCAGTACAAACCAATTTTCTAATATAGGATGAGTTTTCTCCAATTCCTGCAGTAAAGATAATTGCATCAAGTCCGTTTAACACGGCAGAGTAAGAACCAATATATTTTTTTATTCGATACGCATTCATCGCTAAGGCTAACTGGCAATCAACATTTCCGTTTTCAGCTTGCTCTTCAATATCTCTCAAATCGCTAAAACCAGTTAACCCTAACATACCACTTTGCTTTTGCAACATTGTGTTTACAGCCTCTAAAGAGTAACCTAAAGTATTTACTAAATAGAATATTATAGATTGATCTACATCTCCGCTTCTAGTACCCATAATCAAACCGTTCATAGGACCAAAACCTAAAGTGTGATCGACACTCTTTCCATTTTTAATTGCAGTCATACTACATCCATTTCCTAAGTGGATTGTAATTATTTTAGATTCTTTACTAAAAGAATTCTGGGTTAAATAGTGAATTGCATTCTCTGAAACGTACTTATGACTCGTTCCATGGAAACCATATAATCGAATCTTGTTTTCAGTCAATAGATAATTGGGCAAAGCGTACTTGTGAGCAATTACAGGTATTGTTTGGTGAAAAGCAGTGTCAAAAACAGCTACTTGTTGGGCATTTTTAAATATTTCAGAAGCAACAATGATTCCTTCTAAATTCGCAGGATTGTGCAAAGGCGCTAAATCAAATAACTGACGTATTTTCTCCTTAACTTCCTCAGTAATTACAACTGTATTTGAAAACGTGCTTCCACCATGAACTACGCGGTGTCCTACAGCTTCAATTTCTTCGGTGCTAGTAATAACGCCAAATTCTTCGTCCATTAAAAGTCTAGCTATTTTCTCCAACCCTATTTTATGGTCAGCGATAGGTAAAGATTCCTCAATTTTATTTGACGCGCTTACAAACGTCAAGTTTGAAATTTCTAATCCAATTCTATCAATCATACCAGAACAAATTACTTCATTTGCTGGCATTTCGATTAATTGGTATTTTATGGAGGAACTCCCGGAGTTTATTATTATTATTTTCATTTTTTAACTATTTTTTGCCGCGAACATATTATGGCGTAAAGGTTTTTACTATTATTTCAATTTTGCTAAAGCACAAATATTATTACTAAATATTCAAAAACAAAATCATTAGTGAATTTGCGTCATAAAATATTTCTTGCTTTAAAAACTATAGTCCTTGTGCTTGAATAGCAGTAATAACCACTGTATTAATAATATCATCCACAGTACAACCACGACTTAAATCATTAACTGGCTTGTTCAACCCTTGCAACATAGGACCAATTGCTAATGCACCAGTTTCTCTCTGAACAGCTTTATAGGTATTATTCCCAGTATTCAGATCAGGAAAAATTAAGACACTTGCTTGTCCAGCTACTTCTGAATTTGGCATTTTACTTCTTCCTACTTCCATGTCAACCGCTGCATCATATTGTATAGGACCTTCAATTTTCAAATCTGGGCGCTTCTTTCTCACAATTTCAGTTGCAGTTCTAACCTTTGTTACTTCATCACCTTTTCCAGAAGAGCCAGACGAGTACGAAAGCATTGCAATTTTTGGCTCAATGCCAAATGCCCAACTAGAATCTGCAGAAGAAATTGCAATTTCTGCTAGCTGCTCAGCTGTTGGATTAGGGTTTATGGCGCAATCTCCAAATACAGAAACTCTATCTTCTAGACACATAAAGAAAACAGAAGAAACTACACTTGAGTTTGGCTTAGTCTTAATGAATTGCAATGCAGGCAAAATTGTATGCTGAGTTGTGTGAGCGGCACCAGAAACCATTCCATCTGCATGCCCTTTATAAACCATCATAGTTCCAAAATAGGATACGTCGACCATTAAATCTTTAGCCATTCCTAAAGTTACATTCTTAGCTTTTCGCAATTCGTAGTATGTATTTACATAGTCATCAAAATACTTAGATTCTACAGGATTTACGATTTCAATTTTCGAAAAATCAAAAGTAATTCCTAACTCTGCAACTTTAGCTTCAATTTGTTTTCTATTTCCAATGATTGAAATATCCACTACATCCATGGCAACTAAGCGAGAAGCAGCAATAAGAATTCGATCATCATTCCCTTCAGGAAGAACTATGTGCTTGCGGTGTTGTTTCGCTCTTTTTACTAGATTATATTGAAACATTTTTGGAGTCATCCCTTCTGCTTCAAATGCCAGCAATTTTTTAGATAAATTATCTAAGTCCACATATTTTTCAAATGTGTTTATCGATGTTTCTATCTTATGAGTATTATCAGCGTAAATTTTTGATTTAATATTACCCAATCGATTTGTAATTCCATAAGTACCGCCTTCAACAGTTATGATAGGAACGATCGTCGTTAATCCTTGAATCAATTTTATAATGCTGTCTTCAGGAAGAATGTTTCCAGTGAGAACGATACCAGAAATCGTTGGGTAATTTACAGATTCATTTGCTTGGAGTGCTCCAAGTATGATGTCAGCTCTATCTCCGGGAGTTATAACAAGTGCATTTTCTTTTAGATGTAATAAGTAGTTATGCAGTTGCATGGCTCCTACACTAAAATTACCAACTTCATTATTCAAGAATTCATCCCCAAAAAGGACTTTGGCGCCAAGCAAATCAACAATCTCTTTAATTGTTGGATTATTCAAGCTAGAAATTAATGGAATTGCATTCACCATAACTTCAATTGGAAGGCTACCTCTCAAACCATCTGTGACTAATCTAATATTTTCTGGCTGGACTTTGTTTGCGATAACTGCTAGAACTTCAACATCTCGAACCTTAAATGAATCATATACTAAATAAAGACTGTCAATAAGTTCCTCTAATGTTTTACCTACTCCTGAACCTACAATAATTGTTGGAATCCCTAAATTTTTAGCAATCAAAACATTCATATCGAGCTCAATCGCAGTTCCCTCTCCACTGAATCCAGTTCCTTCAACTAAAACAAAGTCAAAACGCTCTTCTAATTTCTTATATTTTTCAATAATTAAATCGAGAACCTCCCCTATTTTTCCTTTATTTTTCTTCTTGATTAATTTACTTTTAGTAATAGCATACGCATCTTCGAATGAAATATCCAAACCAAAATGACCTATTACTGTTTCAATGTGATTATCGCAGCTTCCGTCTTCAAAATCTTCAATTATTGGTCGAAAATAACCGACTTTGGCTGTTTTACCAATAAGCATACTCATCAAACCTAAAGTTATAATTGACTTACCACTATTTTGTTCGCTAGTAGCAATGTATATTGATTTATTCATTTTATATGTTTTTAATTTTATCCAATTAAAATTGGACATTTACTGTTTTACTAATTAAAACCAATCCCTCTTTTTAAAATAAATTATCATTCCAATAACTATCAAAACCATCACTCCGACAACGATAAAATAGCCGTTATGATATTCCAGTTCAGGCATATTTTTAAAGTTCATTCCGTACACACCTACAATAAATGTTAATGGAATAAATATGGCAGACACAATAGTTAGCGTCTTCATTATTTCATTCATTTTATGAGTCTGTGCCGAAAAAAAGAAATTAGAAGCGCTCTCTAATGATCCCAAATCAGATTCAATTTGTTCTAATAATTCTAGACTCTTTTGATGTAAACGAAAAAAGAAACTAAAACTTTCAATTTCAATAACATTAAAAACAGTATCGTCTTTCAAACTTTTTATACCATACAAAGAATCTCTCAAAGGAATTATTGATCGCTTCACGAAATTAAAATTATCACGATGTTTTTCAATACGTTCTAAAGTTAATGGATCCGCATTCCTTTTTGAAAGGGCAACCAATTCCTCTACTTTTTCCTCTTCATTTTCAATGGTGATATAAAAATTTTCCATTATCGCGTCTAGAAGTACATAGAGTAAGTAATCTACTTTCTTTGTTCGAACTAAACCAGAATGGGTGCGAATTCGTTCTCGAATATGCGTAAAAAAATCAGAACGTTTTTCTTGGAAGGAAATTAAAATACCGTCTTTTATCAAAAAGCTAATCTGCTCTACACTTATATTATCAGAATCGCCTGCTGGGAGAAGCGATTTTATATTGAAAAAAAGTACATCTGATAATTCCTCGAGTTTTGTTCGTCTACTGGTATTTAGAATATCGGTCAGCATGAAATTATCTATTTCGAAAAAACTACCTATCGATTTTATTAAATCTATATTATTTAGACCGTGAATATTGAGCCAATTTGTTTTATTAGTATCTAGAAATTTAGCTAAATCAGCCACTTTAAAATCTTCATATTCTTTCAAGTCAATAGTGTCGTAAACAAACAATTGCATTTCAGAATCATTTTCTTTATGAATTCCCGTATATTCAAGATGATACGGCTGCAGTCTCTTACCTTTTTTAAATTTAATTTTTCTCATGTATAATCATTCACGAAGTAATATTACAAAAAACTTGTTCAATTGAATCACTACTAGGTCGCCTTAGCTTTCATGTAACACTATTGAGGCGTTTTATAATAGTTAACTACAAAAATAGGGATAAATACCTATTTACTATATGAGATAAATCATGTAATATTCACTTTACAGCGTTTAATGAACATTTGTTAATTTTAGTTAATTTTTTATATTTAAATTTTACCACTAGAAAATTGAAAATTATATTGATAGATTTGGAAATCGATAGTTACTTTTTACGTAAGTATCTTTCTGTTTTAACCTATTTATAAACCATTAGAAGTATAACTAAATGATTAAAAAAAAATTATCTTTAATTATTGTTTGTCTTTTCCTTTTTTCAGCAAGTGAAACTTTTGCTCAAAGCAGAAAAGAGAGAAAAGCAGCGAAAAATGCAGTTGCAAAAGTGGACCCAAAGGCCGCTGATGCTAAAAAAGAACCTAAACCGTACAAGAAAGTTATTGATTCTACAGCAGTGACACAAAACGGTTTGATTATTGTTCATAAAGTAGATAAAAAGTATCTGTTTGAAATTCCTGATTCTATACTAGGAAGTGAAATGATGACCATCACTCGCTATTCTAAAACTCCTGCTGGAGGAGCAATCTTTGGTGGTGAAGAAATCAATAGACAAGTGGTTCGTTGGGAAAAAGGAATGAATAACAACATTCTTTTAAGATCTATTACTTACGTTATTATGTCTCCGGATGAGGACAAACCTTTGGCACAAGCCGTAAAAAATTCTACATCTGATCCAATCATCGGTAACTACGATGTACTAGCCTATAAAAAAGATGCAGATGGTAAAATAACTGGATACGTTCTTGATTTATCTACGACTTTTGACGCTGATGTTCAAACTTTTTCTTTAGATCCAATAAAGAAGCAAATGTTAAACATACAAGCATTTCAAAAAGACAGATCATTTATTTCTAAAGTGAGTAGCTTCCCAATCAATACTGAGATTAGAAGCGTAAAAACATTTACAACTACTCCACCACGAATTAATGCAACGCCAACACCTAAGATAGGAATTGATTTACCTTCGGCACTTGATGCTGGTGTTGTGACTATGGAAATGAACACTTCGATGATTTTATTGCCTAAAACGCCAATGCGAAAAAGAGAATTTGATGCTCGCGTAGGTTATTTTGCAAATCAATTTGGTGTTTTTGAAGAAGAATCACAAAAATCAGATACGAAAGTCTTTGCGGTAAGATGGCGCTTAGAGCCTAAATCTACTGAAGATGCTCAAAAACAAAAAAATGGCGAATTAATTGAGCCATTGAAACCAATTGTTTACTACATCGACCCCGCAACTCCTGAAAAATGGAAAAAATACATCAAACAAGGAATTGATGATTGGCAAGTTGCTTTTGAAGCTGCAGGTTGGAAAAATGCAATTCGCGGGGAATATTGGCCAGAAAATGATCCTACGATGAGTTTAGAAGATGCGCGTTTTTCAGTATTGAGATATTTCGCTGCAGAAATACAAAATGCATACGGACCTAATGTTCACGATCCTAGAAGTGGAGAAATATTAGAGAGCCATATTGGTTGGTATCACAACATTATGAGCCTATTAAGAAACTGGTATTTAATTCAAACAGCTGCTGCAAATCCAGAAGCAAGAGCTAAGAAATTTGATGATAAACTAATGGGTGAATTAATTCGATTTGTATCCTCTCATGAAGTAGGACATACATTAGGATTACGTCACAATATGGGTGCAAGTTCTGCGACACCAGTGGAAAAATTAAGAGACAAAGATTTCGTGGCAAAAAATGGTCATACTTCTTCTATTATGGATTATGCACGATTTAATTACGTAGCGCAGCCAGAAGATGGGGTAACTGACTTTTTTCCAAAAATTGGTGATTACGACAAATGGGCTATCAAATGGGGTTACTCTTATTTTGAAGATGCAAAAACAGAAAAAGCAGAAAAAGCTATTTTAAATGAAATGACTAAGGAAGCTTACAAGAACAATCGCTTGTGGTTTGGAACTGAAACTAGCCCGTATGATCCTAGATATCAAACTGAGGATATTGGAGACAATGCAATGAGAGCTTCAGAATACGGAATTAAAAATCTAAAAAGAATTCTTCCTAATTTACTAGAATGGTCTACAGAAAAAGGAGAAAGTTATAGTGAGCTTGATGAACTATACACTGCTTTAACAGGACAATTTAGAAGATATATGGGTCATGTTACTAAAAACGTAGGTGGAATCTATGATTCTCCAAAGACTTACGATATGACTGGAAATCAATTTACGGTTGTTCCAAAAAGCATTCAAAAAGATGCAGTTACTTTTTTAAATACACAATTATTTACGACTCCAAAATGGTTATTGAATCAAGATATTCTTTCTAAAATAAATCCAGAAAGTGGCGTTGAAGCTGTAAAGTCAATGCAAGATGCAACCTTAAGTAGCTTGCTAGCGGGAGATAGAATGGTTCGTTTATTAGAATCTTCTAGCATCAGCAGAGACAATTATTCTGTTGACGAATTAATTACTGATTTGAATAAAGGTATTTTTTCAGAGTTAAAAGGCAGCGGATCTATAGATATTTACAGACGAAATATCCAAAAACTTTACGTTGACAAACTAGTAGAATTACTAAAACCTGGGACAGCTACTGTGAGATCTGTACCTGTGGGAGTAACGTACGGCTTCTCGACAAAAAAAGTTAATTTATCTCAAACTGATTTACCATCAGTTGCAAGAGGACAGTTAATTGCATTGAGAAACGACTTAAAGACTTCATCTAGTAGAATGAGTGATCGAATGAGCAAGTATCACGTTCTTGATTTAATTTCTAGAATTAGTTTAGCTTTAGATCCAAAATAAAACATGTTACAAGGGAGAAAGCACTACCTAGTGGTTTTATAAAACAAAACCCGACTTATATAATTGTAAGTCGGGTTTTTTGATTCTAATAAAAAGAGGCTGTCCGAGAAGGCAGCCTCTTATTTTTACAGATTAGTTTATGATTTCTCCCTAATTTCTAGAATGTTCAAAATTTTGAAGCAAAAATTGCCATAAAAAATTGTTTATTTCATTTTTAAAGCTCAAAATTGGCTTTAAATTCTGTGAACATGTTTTTGCTATCCATTTAGAAAAATTGTGAGCAATGGCAATCAATCCAAATTCAATATTTACTTTGGGTATCTTGGTTAAGGTAAATCTTTTAAACCCTTTGTTTTGTTTAATATTTCCAAAAACAGGTTCCGGTTCTATACATCTTTTAGAATAAATTTCCTTCCCTAGTTCACTTTCTAAATTTTCCCTTGCTTTGATTTTAAGTTTTTGAAGATTATGATTAATTTCTATTCTCCTGTTTCCCTGTGCTTTGAAACATTGCCCTCTCATTGGACAACCTTCACAATTAATGGCTTGATAAACCGAATGATGTTGTATAAATCTCGTTGTTGTTTTTGATTGTTTTGAATAAATTTTGGTCATTTTTTGACCTATTGGATAAACCAAAAAGTCTTGTTCTTGATTATAAAAAAGATTTTGTGCGTGAAACACATTTTTTTTATGTTTTCGAGTTTGCTCGATTCGATACATATTATAAGGAATAAAAAACTCGACTTGCTTTTTTTCAAGCAATTGATAATTTTCTTCAATTGCGTAACCAGCATCGGCAATAACCTGTTTAGATTGTTTATTGTAATTATTTTCAAAACCTTCTAAATGAGGCTCTAAAGTAGTAAAGTCTGTAGAAGTTTGATGTGTAGAATAATGGGTTATGATTTGATTTTCTGTAGAGATTTGGATATTATAGGCAGGTTTTAGCTGACCATTCATCATGTGATCTTCCTTCATTCGCATAAAAGTAGCTTCTGTGTCCGTTTTAGAATAGCTATTTCTAGTTCCTAGAATTTCAAGATGTTGTTCATACTCTTTTAATTTTGGAAGTTGTTCATTTTCTAGTTTCTGAACAACTTTTTTTTGCTGTTTGTTTAAAAATTCTGCCTTTGAATTTTTATTTATCGCTTGAATTTTTTCTTCTAATTTCTGACTATCAATTTTCTTGTCGATTTGATTATCGGTATGTATAAGGTCTGATTCGATTGCTTGACCAATTTCTGCTAAAACAATATCTATTTTTGACTGAAGTCTATCTTTATTCTTTTCAACTGATTTTTTCCAAACAAAACTGTATTTATGCGCATTCGCTTCTATTTTGGTCCCATCTATAAATTGCTTCTCCAGACTAACTAATTCTAAATCAACCATCATTACCACCAATTGACTAAATAATTTTTCAACATTACCTTTTAACTTTTGCCCTCTAAAGTCATTAATTGTTCTGAAGTCTGGTTGTAAACCGCCTGAAAGCCACATGAAATAAATATTTTCCTTTACAGCTTTGGCTATTTTTCTACATGAATAAGTATTATTTAAATAACCATAGAACAGGATTTTAAGTAACATTTTAGGATGATAACTGGATGTTCCGCCACCCTTATATTGTGATATAATTTCAGATATTTCTAACTTTTCAACTACTGAATCAATTAATCTCGCTGAATGATTTTCTGAAATTAAATCATTTAAATTTAATGGAAAAAGTTCTTGCTGATGAACAGAATGATGTTTGAAAACTGGCTGCATAATCATTGATTTTAGTACTTGAAAATACTAATTATCAATATAATAAGCAAAAAAAAACTGTCCGAAAATTACTTTTCGGACAGCCTCTTCCACTTAAAATAAACAACCAATAAACTTAATCTTTTTGGTATTTAACTGCTAAGCTGTAGATAACTAAACCAAATCCTATTTTATTAATAGCATCAGCAATGTTATATACGACATCAATATTACCTGATGGAATAAATCCGTTGTACCATCCTGTTGTTCCCATCATATATCCTAATGGATAAATTGACCAACCAACTAGTACAAACCAACATAGAATTTTGTGTGCTTTTTGTATTTCTCCTCCAGCTGCAGCAGCTAGTTTTGAAGCTTCACCTAACCAAATTTCATACACGATTAAGAAATAAGCAGCTCCAGAAATGAATCCCCATAAAGCAGCACTATCTGGAGCAATTACTTCTCCAATATAACCTGTAACTAGCATTACTATAGAGTAAAGAATCATTTTCCATAATAACGATTGTTTTGCTCCTGCTACCTTTAATATTAGATAAAACTCTAAACACATCAACGGTACAGTTAATACCCAGTCAACGTAACGGAAGAAAGTTGGAGATTCTCCAAAAGTCGCCCAGTAATCTCTCATGTAGAAATAATGCACTGCTGCAATAAAAGTAATTAAACCAGAAACTAAAACGGATGTACGCCATTTCCTGTCGAACTGGCTTAATGATAGAAAGAAAAATGCTGATGCAGCCATCATGGCCATGCAGCCTACAAAAAATGTAAAACCTACATAATCTGTTGGTAGTAACTTACCAACCAATGCTGAAATAAACATAAAGTTTGTCATAAGTAAAAATTTAAATGGTTTTTGTTTATTCAAATGTATAAAAAGTTAAACAATAATAAGTGTTTTTGTTTAAGTTTTTTTAACTATTTTTAAACAATAATAAAAACAAATGAAAAATTACACTAACATCGCAATCGTAGCGAGCTTTTTTGCTCTATGGATGGATTCTTTTCTATCTGATAAACATCAGGTAATTATGGGATTTATGCTGATATTTTCATTTGGAATACTGCATGGTGCGAATGATTTATTGTTAATAAAGAATATAAGCGCAGAAAACAAATCTAATTCATGGCTAAAAATCTTTACCTATTATGTAATGATTGTTTTAGCAGGCATACTAATTTTTTATTTAATTCCGCTGTTTGCACTTCTGCTCTTCATAATAGTCAGCGCAAATCACTTTGGAGAACAGCAATGGCAAAATTTAGATAACCTTTTTCCAAAATCAGTATTATTACTGTACCAATCTTTATATGGACTGATAATTCTCCTATTGCTTTTTAATTTTCATAGCGAACAAGTACAAGGAATAATTGAAACGATTACGCAAACTACTATTTCGACGGAGATATTTTTAATATCCCTTCAAATCTCGACTGCCCTATTTCTTAGTATGAGTGTTTATTTTTTCTGGAAAATAGAAAATATTAGAAAAAAGATACTTTTAGAGTTATTCTTTCTAGTTGTGTTTTCAATATTATTTAAATCATCCAGTCTAATTTGGGGATTTGCAATTTATTTCGTTATATGGCATAGTATACCTTCAATTATAGATCAAATTAAATTTTTGAACAAGTCCTTTACTTTTCAGAACTTTTTTAGTTATTGCAAATCTGCTGGAGTATATTGGTTAGTATCAATAATCGGAATTGCGATTATTTACTATTTTTATCAGGATGAAGAATTATTCAATGCCTTGTTTTTTTCGTTTCTAGCAGCTATCACATTTCCTCATACCTTAGTTATAAATAAAATGTTTGGACAAAAGGACGCATTAGAATAAAGAGCATAAAAAAACCGTTCACTTTGAGTGAACGGTTTCTCTTTATTATATCCCGAAAAAAATCAGGATAAACAATTCATACAATTTTGTTATACAAAATTGATTTTCTGCTTATTTTACTTCTTCAAATTCAACGTCTTCAACATTGTCTCCTTGAGTAGCTTCACCTTGTGGTGCAGCTTCTTGTTGACCTTGTTCTCCTTGAGCATACATTGCTTCAGTAGCTGTTTTCCAAGCTGCGTTGATGTTATCAAGAGCAGTTTGAATAGCTTCGATGTCTTGAGATTGGTGAGCCATTCTCAATTCAGTTAAAGCGTACTCTACAGCAACTTTATGATCATCAGCTAATTTAGAACCAAGTTCTTTTAATTGAGTTTCAGTTTGGAAGATCATTCCGTCCGCTTCATTCAATTTTTCTGCTCTAGATCTTGCGATTTTGTCAGACTCAGCATTAGCTTCAGCATCTTGTTTCATTCTTTCGATTTCTTCAGATGTTAATCCAGAAGAAGCTTCGATACGAATATCGTGAGATTTTCCAGTTCCTTTATCAGTTGCAGAAACTTTGATGATACCATTAGCATCAATATCAAAAGTTACTTCAATTTGTGGAACACCTCTTGGTGCTGGTGGAATACCGTCTAAGTTAAAACGACCGATTGTTTTGTTATCAGCAGCCATTGCTCTAGCTCCTTGAAGAACGTGTAGTTCAACAGTTGGTTGAGAATCAGCAGCAGTTGAGAAAACTTGAGATTTCTTAGTTGGAATAGTAGTATTAGACTCAATTAATGTAGTCATAACTCCACCCATAGTTTCAATACCTAAAGATAAAGGTGTAACGTCAAGTAACAATACATCTTTTACATCTCCAGAAAGAACTCCACCTTGAATAGCTGCTCCAATTGCAACAACTTCATCAGGGTTAACTCCTTTAGACGCTTTTTTACCAAAGAATTTTTCAACTTCTTCAGCGATTCTTGGCATACGAGTTGAACCTCCTACAAGAATAACTTCGTCAATATCAGAAACAGATAAACCTGCATCTTTCAATGATTTAGCAACTGGTTCCATAGAACGTTTTACTAAAGCATCAGTTAATTTTTCAAATTGTGATCTAGTTAATTTTTTAACTAAGTGTTTTGGTCCTGAAGCTGTAGCAGTTACGTAAGGTAAGTTGATTTCAGTTTCAGCAGAAGAAGACAATTCAATTTTAGCTTTTTCAGCAGCTTCTTTCAAACGTTGTAATGACATTGGATCAAGACGTAAGTCAATACCTTCTTCTTTCATGAAGTCAGCAGCTAACCAGTCAATAATTTCGTGGTCAAAATCATCTCCACCTAAGTGAGTATCTCCGTTTGTAGATAATACTTCAAAAACTCCGTCTCCTAATTCAAGAACAGAAATATCAAATGTACCTCCACCTAAATCGTAAACAGCAATTTTTTGATCTTTTCCTTTTTTATCTAATCCGTAAGCTAAAGCTGCAGCTGTTGGCTCGTTGATGATACGCATAACTTTAAGTCCTGCAATTTCACCAGCTTCTTTTGTAGCTTGACGTTGTGCATCATTAAAGTAAGCAGGAACAGTAATAACTGCTTCAGTAACTGTTTGACCTAAATAGTCTTCAGCAGTTTTTTTCATTTTTTGAAGAGTCATTGCTGACAATTCTTGCGCAGTATAAAGACGACCATCAATATCAACACGTGGTGTATTGTTATCTCCTTTTACTAACTTGTAAGAAACTCTTTTAGACTCTGAAGAAACTTCGCTAAAAGAATGACCCATAAAACGTTTGATAGAAGCAATAGTCTTAGTTGGATTAGTTACCGCTTGTCTCTTAGCAGGATCTCCTACTTTAATTTCTCCACCTTCAACAAAAGCGATGATAGATGGTGTTGTTCTTTTTCCTTCTGCATTAGGAATAACAACTGCTTCATTACCTTCCATTACAGAAACACAAGAGTTTGTCGTACCTAAATCAATTCCGATTATTTTACCCATTTTTAATATATTTAATTTTATTGTATATTAGTTTTATTCACTCGCAGTCATTAAGTCAATCTTTGTGCCAATACAAATGACCCTATTAAAATGTCAGTTTATGTTAAAATCCATAATAATTAATATGACAATATGACATTTCAGACTGACTGACATACTTATATAATGTACATTTCACTATTAAAGGAACGCACTTCGAGCTTTACTACTTAAGCAATCAGCACTCTTTAATCGTCTAATAATGTTTATTAAATAATTAAATTTTTAAAGATTATTAGTACAAATCACCAACTAAGTTCTATGTTTGAAGAAATTTAAAATTATGAAATTTTCTACCGTTCAATTAGACGATAATAAAATTGAGATCTTCAATTCCTATTTAGGAAAAGAGACAATCAAATTAAATGGAGTTATCGTATCAGAAAAAAATTCAATTAGTGGTGGCACCCATACCTTTAAAATCCTAAAAAACGGTAAGGAAGCAGATTGTAAGATAATCTTAGGATATGGTTCGAATGGAGTTGTAATGGACTTATTTGTTGACAATGTTGCAGTAATTCAATCACCAAAAAGTTCTTTTATTATCATTTTTATAATTGTTGGATTTATTATAGGTATCGCTATAGTACAAATGTTATATCATAACTATTAGTTGAAAAAAATAAAGTCAATAATTAGTAGTGATGGAAACCATCAATTAGTTAATTTTGTTTGAGGCTAACCTACTTTAAAGCTAAAAATATAATTTAACCTGATAATAAATGACATCTTTTACAAAACAAATATCGCTACGTTGGTCGGATTTAGACCCTAATTTTCACGTGCGTCATAGTGCTTATTACGATTTTGGTGCTCAGCATCGTATTGAAATATTAGAAAGTTTAGGTTTGACAATGAAAGTCTTACAGCAACAGCATTTTGGACCTATACTATTTAGAGAAGAATGTGTGTTTAGAAAAGAAATAAAGTTGGCTGATAAAATTACAATGCAAACCAAAATCTCTAAGATGAGACCTGACGCAGCTAGATGGTCCATTATCCATGAGTTCCTTAATGAAGAAGGGAATCTTTGCGCAGTTATAACTGTAGATGGTGCTTGGATGGATACTAAACTGAGAAAGATAGCATATCCAACACCTGAAATCGCTGTTGAAGCCATTAGCCTTTTTCCTAAAAGTGAAGACTTTATAAGCATCTAATATAAATTGTAAAACTACAGATGTTTCTAAATTCTGTCAAGTAATATAATTTTAAGAACTTCTATAAATACTATTACCATTATGAAAACTAGAAATTACTCAGTGGTTTACAGAATAATGCATTGGTCCATTGCAATTTGCTTGACTTTAATGTTAATTACAATTTTCTTGCGTTTAACTTGGATGAACAAGACTAACATGGCCATAATAATTCAAGATTATTTAGCTACAACTTCTCAATCCTTGTCACAAGAAGAAGCAATCATTCTCGCAAAAAAAATACGAAAACCAATGTGGGACTGGCATATTTACATCGGATATGCTTTAGTAGTACTATATAGTTTAAGATTGATACTGCCATTTTTTGGTAAAATGAAGTTTACTAGTCCTCTTAATCCAGCGCTCTCTGTAAAAGAAAAATTTCAATATTGGGTTTACATCATTTTCTATTTATGTATTGCGGTATCATTAACTACTGGATTAATAATTGTTTTAGGACCTAAAAATCTAAAGGATTCTATGGAGCAAATACATGTGCTCTCCATTTACTACTTACTCTCCTTTATCATCTTGCACCTAGGTGGCATTTTCATAGCTGAATTAACTAATCAAAAAGGATTAATTTCAAAGATGGTTAGCGGCTCTAAAAAAAGCGATTTAAGCTGATCCCTAATCAATAGGAATACATTTTAGATATAAGAATTCAATGTTTTTAGACTGCTTAACTAATTCTGTTTTTAGACTTAGTTAGATGTTTGACTTTCAGACTCACTAAATTTTAGAAATTCACAACTGAATGTTATAATTTATACTGCTCTACTTTTCTCACCTTTACGGCCAATTGTGTTCAAAAGCAAAATTGCTATTTTAATATAAATAAGCTATTTTTAACCCAAAAAAAAATTGTCTCGTTTGAAAAAATATTTAAAGAAAAGTCTAAAAATTTTACTTTGGATAGTAGGTTCACTAATTCTACTATTCCTTGTACTAGTTGTAGCACTACAAGTTCCATCTGTTCAAAATTTCGCTAAAAATAAAGCAGTTACCTATCTAGAAGGCAAGATAAAAACTAAAATAAGAATTGATAGAGTAGAAATTGGTCTGCCTAAAAAAGTAATTCTTGAAGGCGTATATTTTGAAGATCAAAAAAAAGACACCCTCTTTTCCGGTGAAAAGCTTGCTGTAGATATTAGTTTATTTCAATTAATGAATAATAAGGTCGAGATTAATTCCGTACACTTAGAGGGAATTACCGCTAAAATTAATAGAGATTCTTCTGCGATTTTTAATTTTGAATACATAGTTGACGCTTTTGCATCTCCAGAAAAACAAAAATCTGACTCACCGCCGATGCAGTTTTCGGTGGAAGAAATTAAACTAGATCGTGTATTATTTAAATACGAAGATTTTGTTACTAAGAATAATTTATATGCAAATGTAAATCAGTTCCAAACAAAGATTAAAACCTTTGATTTGGAAAATATGAGTTTTGAAATTCCGAAGGCAAAAATCAATGGCTTAAAATTAAAACTAAAGCAAGGAATTGTCGCTTTATCAAATGAAACTAAAAAAGCTGCTATTAAAAATGAGCCAGAATCAATCCTAAACTTAAAATTAGGGGAAATTGATTTAGCCAAAATTGATATTGATTACTCGAGTGATGAAACAAAATTAGCCACAACTTTATATTTAAAAAAGCTTCTTGCTAAGATTGACAAAATGGATTTGAACAATCAATATGCAATAGTTGATAAATTAGAAGTAACTGGAGTCGAAGGAAAATTAGCTCTAGGAAAATTAGTGAAAGCTGTGACTCAAAAAGATTCGATGGAGCCTCAATCTAATAACTGGCAGTTTAAAATTAACGAAACTGAATTGAAAAGAATCAATTTTCGCTATGACAATAACAATGTTGCAGCAGTCCAAAAAGGAATTGATTACAATCACTTAAATATAACTAATTTAAATCTAAAACTAAATTCACTAAATTACAATCCTGAAAATATATCTGGAACTGCAAAGTCATTAACAGTGAAAGATAAAAGTGGATTAAACATACAAGCATTAAGCACAGAGTTTTTTTACGGAAAGAAGAACGCTTTTTTCAAAAAACTATATTTAAAAACACCACAAACAGAACTTAAAGACGAAATTAGAATAGGCTATCCATCAATAGCTTCTCTAGCCTCTAATCCTGGTGAACTTGGCCTTATCGCTAATTTGAAAAAAAGTAAACTTGGAATAAAAGATATATTACTTTTCGCTCCCACTTTAAGTGCTACAAATCCTTTTAGTAGCAATCCTAACGGAATTCTATCGATTGATGGAGCTATTAAAGGAAAATTGAAAAATTTAGAATTTCCCATAATCGATATCAGCGGATTTGGTAACACAAAATTAATTGCTAGCGGTTCGATCACTGGTTTACCGGATATCAACAGGACTTTTTTTAATTTAGATATCAAAGATTTACAATCTAGCGAAAAGGATTTTATGGGTTTTTTACCCAAAGGAACAATTCCGAACAACATACAATTACCTTCGAAATTTAGCGCGAAAGGAACTTTTAAAGGGACAATAGCAAATTTCAATACCAATCTAAATTTACAAAGTACATTTGGTGCTGCAAAAATAATTGCGGCTTTCGATCAAAGTAGAAAAAATTTTGAAAAATACGATGCTAAAACAGAATTCATCAATTTTGATCTGGGTAAGTTAATAAAGAATGACTCTATTGGTAAAATAACTTTAAAAGCAGATATTAAAGGAACAGGTTTTGATCCAAAAACCGCAACAGCTTCTTTAAATGCAAATGTATTGAAGGCCTATTTTAACAAATACAACTACACTAATCTAAGGGTTAAAGGCGCAATTAAAAATGGTGATTTTAATGCAGTCGCTTTCGCAAAAGATCCTAATCTGACTTTTAATTTAGTGAGTAATGGAAGTTTCAGAGACAAATATCCAACAGCCAAATTAAAATTAAATGTTGATATAGCTGATTTAGAGAAACTGAATCTACACGCTGGTCCTTTAAAAATAAGAGGTGTAGTTGACGCTGATATTCAATCTGCAAATATCGATTATCTAAATGGAATAGTAAATGCACACAGTATAAACATAGTAAATGATAAAGGTCAATTTGCAATTGACTCTATTAATATTGCAGCAAATTCAAGCCCAGAAAAAAACACATTACTGTTAGATTCTCCGTTTTTATCAGCAGAAGTAAATGGAAAGTATAAACTTTCTCAAATCGCAATTGCATTATCAAATTCTATCGCTACCTATTATGATAGTAATCCAAATGCTAAAAAAGTAGTAGTTGACAAGCAGCAATTAGCTTTTACTATCAATGTGAAAGACAATCCAATTTTATTTAAACTGATTCCTGAATTAAAAAGTCTGGAACCTATCAATTTAACTGGAAGATACAATTCAGTAAACGATTCGATTGTTTTGAATGGAGCAATTCCAAAATTAATATATGGCGAAAATATAATTACAAATGCAATCGTAAAAATTGATACGGAAGACAAAGCTTTATTATATAGTCTTGTTATTGATGATATCCAAAACAAGAAAATTCAATTACCATTCACTAGCATTTCTGGTCAAGTTGAAAAAAACATCGTAGATTATATTTTGCAGTTAAAAGATATAAAAGAAGTGGAACGTTATTTAATTGCGGGAACTTTGAAAGGTGCAAATGGATATAATGAGCTAAGTTTCGATCCAACTCAGTTAGTATTAAATTATGAGCCTTGGAAAATAGACGATGATAATGTAATCCGTTTTGGCAAAAAAGGAATTTATGTTGGCCAATTTGATTTAAGTAAATCAGGAAGTCACATTAAAATCCAATCACAATCTGAAGCAGAAAACGCTCCTATAAAAGTAGATTTTAATAATTTTGACATTACTACAGTTACAAGTTTTGTTGAGAAAAATGATTTGCAATTTACTGGTAAAATAAATGGAGAAGCTGTGGTGAAAAATTTAACTACCACTCCCCTTTTCACCTCTGATTTGCTAATAGATACTTTTACTTTTAAAAAGGATACTATAGGAAACATTAGTATTAAAGTAAATAACGAAATCGCTAATCAATATGACGCTAAAGTAGAAATAACCGGTCAAGGTAATCAGGTTAATCTAGATGGATCTTATAAAACGACTCAAAGTGCTTTTGACATGAATCTTGATATTCAAAGATTGAATTTAAAAAGTATTCAAGGCTTCACATTAGATAACATAAAGGAAAGCACTGGTTTTTTAAATGGTAATTTTAGAATAACAGGAAACACTAGCCAGCCTTTAGTAATTGGAGAACTAAAATTTAACGATATTGGATTTATAGCGACTGCTCTAAACGCGACTTTTAAGCAGATAAATGATAAAATATCTTTTACTCGCGATACTATTATTTTTGATCAGTTTAATATCAAAGATCAAAACGAGAATGACTTGACAATTAATGGAAAAATAAACAGTACTAATTTTAGTAATTTCGGTTTCAATTTGACCGTTGATGCTGATAATTTCCAAGCCGTTAATTCTAAAGCTAAAGACAACGATTTATATTACGGTGAGTTATTCTTGGACAATCATTTAAAAATTACTGGTAATTTAAACAACCCTATAGTTGAAGGAAATATAAAAATTAATAAGGATACTAAATTTACAATTGTTCTACCACAATCTGATCCATCAATTGCAGACAGGGAAGGTATTGTCGAATTTATTGATCAAGATAATCCAATAATTTTAGATGATCTCGCACTTGAGGAATTAAGTAGCGAAATGGACATTAAAGGAATTAATGCCTCAGTAAATATTGAAATTGATAAGGATGCTGAACTTTCAATGGTTATCGACAAGTCAAATGGAGATTTCTTAAAACTTAAAGGTGAAGCGCAGTTGAACGGTGGTATCGATCCATCTGGAAAAACAACACTTACTGGTCGATACGAACTTTCTGAGGGTAGCTACGAAATGAGTTTTAATGCGATAAAAAGAAAATTTGATATCAAGGAAGGAAGTTATATTCTTTGGACAGGTGAACCAACTCTCGCAGATATCAATATAACTGCAATTTATAAAACAGAAGCAGCGCCAATTGACTTGGTTAACGACCAATTAGGAGCTGTAACCAGTGAAGTGCGTAATACGTACAAACAAAAAATTCCATTTGAAACCAACTTGAAAATGACTGGTGAATTATTGAAACCTACTATTTCATTTGATGTTGTTCTTCCAGACGGGAACAACAGCGTTTCAACAGAAATTATAAATACTACACAAGCGAAGCTAACGCAGTTGCGCTCACAACCAGATGAAATGAACAAGCAAGTATTTGCTTTGCTTTTACTGAATCGTTTTATTGGTGAAAACCCATTTGCAAGTGAAACAGGTGGAACAAATGTTTCCTCTTTAGCACGAGAAAGTGTTAGTAAGATTTTATCACAACAGCTTAATAATTTGGCTGGAGATTTAATAGAAGGTGTTGAACTAAACTTTGATTTAGATACATCTGATGATTACACAACTGGTCAGCGTGAAAACAAAACGGATTTAAATGTTGGTATTTCTAAGAAATTATTAAACGACCGCTTGAAAGTTACCGTGGGAAGCAGTTTTGGAATTGAAGGTCCGCAACAAGCAAATCAGAACGCAAACAATATTGCAGGCGACGTTACATTAGATTACCAGATTTCAAAAGATGGAAGGTATAAAATGAGAGTGTACCGTGTCAACAAATACCAAGTTGCACTTCAAGGTGAAGTTGTTGAAACAGGAGTTGCTTTCATAATCACATTGGATTACAACAAATTCAAAGAATTGTTTACAAAAAGTAAAACCAAGAAAGAGAATCAAAAATCAAAAAAAGAATCAAAAGACAAGTCAGATGAATAATAGCCGTTTATTATCTTTTATTTTTCTAACTGCAGTGGCATCATCGTGCAGTAACACTCGGTTTTTACCAGAAGGAGAATTGCTGTATACTGGCGCAAAAGTAAATGTTGAGGGAAAAGAAATTAGTAAGAAAGATAGAAAAGCATTAAAAAGTGAACTGAAAGATTTAGTGCGACCTAAACCTAATAAAACTATTCTTGGACTGCGACCTAAATTATACATTTACAACATCGCTCCCACTCCAACAAAAGATAAGGGATTTCGTCATTGGTTAAAATATAAAGTTGGTGAAGCTCCCGTTTTTTACAGCAAAGTTGATTTAGAATATAACAAAAGCGTATTGCAAAATTATTCAGAAAATAATGGATACTTTAATGCTAAAACGACTGCAGATTCTACTAGAAGAGGCAAAAAAGCCAGCGCTGAATATATTGTAAAGCCAGCAAGACAATACACTATTAGAGAGGTGAAATTCCCAACTGATTCTACTGTGCTAGCAACAGCAATACGAAATACAAATCGCAGAACATTGTTGAAAAAAGATGATGCCTACAGTCTTGAAGTTATAAAGGCTGAGCGTATTCGAATTGATGGAAGACTTAAGGAAAAAGGTTATTTCTACTTTAATCCTGATTATTTAAAAGTGCAAGTCGATAGCACAGTTGCGGATCACAAAGTGGATTTAATTGTAAAAATAAAAGACGAAGCTCCTGCGTTAGCTGAAACTCCATATAGAATTAATAAGATTATAGTTTATCCAAATTACACAATTGGATTGGACAGTTTAAAAGACAACACAAAGTCAATTAAAAAACACAATGATATTACTATTATTGACTCTACTAGTATGTTTAATTCAAGAGTTTTTGATCGAACTTTAAATTTCTCAAAAAATGATTTATACAATCGTACGGATCATAATTTGTCGCTAAATCGTTTGGTGAATTTAGGAACTTTTAAATTTGTGAAAAATCAATTTGCCGTTTCTGATACGACAGGAAATTATCTTGATGCTTTCTATTACTTAACTCCATTGCCAAAAAAATCGCTTCGATTAGAATTGTTAGCAAAGACAAATTCAGCTAATTACACAGGAACAGAGTTAAATTTAAATTGGAGTAATCGAAATGCTCTTGGTGGTGCAGAGCTCTTAACTATTTCTGCTTTTGGTGGTCTCGAAGTCCAAGTCGCTGGTCAGAATAACGGTTTTAATGTATATCGTTTTGGATCTGAAGCAAATTTAATTTGGCCAAGGTTAGTAGCTCCCTTTAAATTAGATTCTCCAAGCGGTTTTGTTCCTAAAACGAAGTTGACACTTGGTTACGAATATCAAAACAGAACAAAATTATATTCTTTGCAAACTTTTAAAGGTTCTTTTGGTTACTTATGGAAAGAGAGCGATAGAAAAGAACATTTACTAAATCTTACTGAAATAACGTACGCGAGTCCTCAAAATGTTACAGCATTATATCGCGACAAAATTGTAGAAAATAAGTCTTTAGAAAAAGTAATTGAGAAACAGTTAATATTTGGTCCTACTTACTCTTATACTTATACAAACACTGCTCAAAAAAGAAAAAAGAATACATTTTATTATAAAGGAACTGTAGACTTAGCGGGGAATATCACTGGACTAGCTACTGGTGCAAATATTAAAAAAGGAGATACTATAAATGTATTTAATGTTCCTTTTAGCCAATTTATTAAAATAGAAAATGATTTTAGACACTATTATAAATTAGGACCTGACTCGCAAATAGCAAGTAGAATAATTGTAGGAGCTGGATATGCTTATGGTAATTCAAGTGAAATGCCATTTATTAAGCAGTTTTTTATTGGTGGAACAAATAGTATTAGAGCCTTTAGGGCTCGTTCTATCGGACCTGGAAGTTTTGATGGAGCTTCTACAAATACAAATTCATTTTTACCAGATCAATCTGGTGATATTAAATTAGAATTCAACACGGAATATAGAGCAAAAATATACGGTCTTGTAAAAGGAGCATTATTTATCGATGCAGGAAATATCTGGTTGCTTAATGACAACGCTGAAAAGCCTGGAGCTAAATTTTCTAAAAAGTTTATGAGTGAGTTAGCTGTAGGTGCGGGTGCGGGATTGCGTTTTGACTTCTCTTTCTTGATATTGAGAACTGATCTTGCTTTTCCTTTACGCAAACCTTATTTATCTGAAGGCAATCGCTGGGTAATGGATAAGATCGATTTTGGAAGCGGTCCATGGCGTAAAGAAAACCTAATTTTCAATTTAGCGATTGGATATCCATTTTAACAAACAACACTCTTAAATCGTCTATTTAAGATTCAATAAATTCCAAAAAAAAATCTCCTAAACATTTAGGAGATTTTTTTTGGCTAAAAGTGTTACTAGTTTTAAACAGTATACATTTTAACTCTTAATTCTTGTACTTTCTCATCGTCAAGATAATCATCAAATGTCATGTATCTATCAATTGCACCGTTTGGTGTTAATTCGATAACTCTATTAGCAACAGTTTGAGAGAATTCATGATCATGAGTTGTAAAAATCACAGAACCTTTATAATTTTTTAATGAATTGTTAAATGCAGTAATAGATTCAAGATCCAAGTGATTTGTAGGTTCATCTAACATCAATACGTTAGCACGCTCCATCATCATTCGAGACAACATACAACGCACTTTTTCTCCTCCTGATAAAACTCTACAAGTTTTCAGAGCTTCTTCACCAGAGAAAATCATTTTCCCAAGGAAACTACGAATGTTAACTTCATCACGTTCCTCCTCTGTTTTAACCCATTGACGCAACCAATCTACAAGTGTGTAATCGCTCTCAAAGAAAGAGTGATTTTCAACTGGTAAATAGGCTTGATTTGTAGTAACTCCCCAATCGTAAGTACCATCGTCTGCTTTTTTATTTCCATTTAATATTTCGTAAAAAGCAGTTGTTGCACGTGAATCTTTAGAGAAAAGAACAATCTTATCTCCTTTTGCCATATTCAAGTCAACTCCTTTAAATAAAATATCTCCTTCAATTGAAGCACATAAATTTTGCACATTCAGAATTTGATCACCTGCTTCACGTTCCTGATCAAAAATAATTGCTGGATAACGGCGGCTTGAAGGCTTAATTTCTGATATATTCAACTTACTAATCATTTTTTTACGAGAAGTAGCTTGCTTTGATTTAGCTACATTCGCAGAGAAACGACGAATAAATTCTTCTAATTCTTGCTTCTTTTCTTCGGCTTTTTTATTTTGCTGCGCTCTTTGCTTTGCAGCTAATTGGCTTGATTCATACCAGAAAGTATAATTTCCTGAATAGTGATTAATTTTACTAAAATCGATATCAGAAATATGGGTACATACAGAGTCTAAAAAGTGTCTATCGTGAGAAACCACGATTACAGTATTCTCATAATTAGCAAGGAAATTTTCTAACCACGCGATGGTTTCAAAATCCAAATCATTGGTAGGCTCATCCATAATAAGCAAGTCAGGATTTCCAAATAAAGCTTGCGCCAAAAGTACACGCACTTTAATTTTTCCTTCTAAATCACCCATTAATGTATAGTGGTGCTCCTCATTAATTCCAAGATTTGATAACATAGATGCAGCATCAGAGTCTGCATTCCAGCCATTCATCTCTTCAAATTGTACTTGTAACTCCCCTATTCTATCTGCATTTGAATCGTTGTAATCTAGATACAAAGCATCCATTTCTTTTTTAATTGCATATAAGGTTTTATTCCCCATCATTACAGTTTCAAGAACAGTGCTCTCGTCAAACATGTTGTGGTTTTGATTTAAAACCGACATACGTTTTCCTGGCTCTAAATGAATATGTCCTGCTGTAGGATCCATTTCGCCTGCAATTATTTTAAGAAAAGTTGATTTTCCAGCACCGTTAGCTCCAATAACTCCGTAGATATTACCGTGCGTGAAGGTTGTATTTACTTCGTCAAACAAAATTCTTTTGCCAAACTGAACTGATAAATTATTTACTGTTAACATGAATATCTTTTTATAAAAATTTTTGCAAAAGTACGAAAAAAATACTGATTTTCCTCGGAAGTAAGTGACTTGATATCGATTAGAAATAATAATGATTACCTCTAAATTATAAGTCTGTAAGTAAACAATGAATATTCTATTTACTGCTCCAATAAAATATTTAGGATTTTGAAAGCATTGATAGGAATAAACACAGATAAATAAAAAATCGATTTTTTAAAATATAAAATGATTAAAAATTAGTAATTGAATAGAGGTACAAAAAATATTAATTGAAGTTAAAAAGTTCTTTAATTACATTTTGTAAAACTTAATTGATCAGGCGTTTTACCGTAGGGCAGATAAAACATATTTCTTTTTCAATACCTTTGTTCCGTTTTTTTGTATAAAAAATGGCTACTTCAAAACAATTATCTAAAAAATAAAAATCATGATTCGAAAAAAATTACGTTCCATAATCGAAGATAACACCACTCGAAAAGGTAGAATTTTTGATTATTTGATTCAAATTTTAATCTTTATTTCTCTAATATCGTTTTCAATAGAGACCTTGCCCAATAATTCAACTCAGACTAAAGAGCTACTTGCAAAAATAGAATTGATAAGCATCATCATTTTTAGTATCGAATATTTACTCCGAATTTATATTGCTGAAAAGCCCTTAAAATACATTTTTAGTTTCTATGGAATCGTAGATATATTATCGATCCTTCCTTTTTATCTAAGTGCAACATTTAATTTAAAAGCATTAAGAGCTTTTAGAATATTCAGAATATTTAGAGCTTTTAAATTAGTTAGATATAATAAAGCGCTCAATAGATTCAGCGTGGCATTTACTTTTATAAAAGAAGAATTAATTCTTTTTTTTATGATCACCTTAATCTTAGTTTTCTTGACATCATCCGGTATTTATTTTTTCGAAAACGAAGCTCAACCAGATGTTTTCAGTTCCTTATTTCACAGTTTGTGGTGGTCAATTGTTACTTTAACCACCGTTGGTTATGGTGATGTTTATCCTATTACTTTAGGTGGAAAAATCTTTACTTTCTTTGTGCTCATTATTGGTGTTGGAATTGTTACAATTCCAGCTGGTCTTGTAGCTTCAGCGTTAACAAAAGCAAGAACTTTAGAGGAAAAAGAAGAATAAAGGACATGTACATTAATAACTAAGCTATTCCTGTTGATGAAAAAAAAAATTCATGAACAGGAATAGTTTAGAAATTTACCAATCGTTTTTATTTTGATTTTTTAGCTTGATCAATTGCTTCAAGCATTCCATTTTTAGGATTGTCTATAGTAAGTTGCCAAAACATAATACCACCTAATTTTTTATTAATTGCATATTTTGTTTTTTCCTTTATCGAAGCAACATTATCACCGGTTGCGAACATTTTTTCATTTTTGTTATACCAATAAGCTGCTTTCGCTTTTTTATCCCAGTAATATTTCCATCCTTTTTCTTTTGAGAAAGTACTTTCATAATTTTTAAAGCTCACTCCTTCGATATGCACACCAGACTGATACAGACCATTATTTGCATTAGAAACTTCCTTCCAAATACGGGTGTAAAAAGCACCTCCTATCACTAACTTATGTGATGGAATTCCTAACTTTAATAAATAGGAAACCGCTTTATCAGTTGATTCTTCACCAGATTTTGTACTAAAAATAGATGTTTGATGTCCTGTTGATTTCGAAAAACCATTGACTAAATCATAACTCATAATATTCACACGATCTACTAGCGGCATTATCTTTTCCCATTCTACAGATTCATCTAAGAATTTTTGAAAGCCACCTGCAGCAAAACTTAATTCGTTATTATTTCCTAATACATTACGCAAACTAATAACAAGCGCTGTGAAATTTTTCTTATCAGCTGCTTGATACAAATGTCCTGGCGCTCCTTCAATCGTAGGATATTCCCAATCTAAATCAATTCCATCTGTTTTAAAGTAATCATTAACCTCCTTTACTGATTGAGCAAAAACAGCTATACCATCAGCAGTCGAAAAAGCCTCAGAACATGGAGCACATCCAGCCCAACCACCTAAAGACAACATTATTTTTAATTTTGGATGTTTAGTTTTAAGAGAAACTAAATGTTTTATCGCTAAAGAATCTTGCGCGGTATCAACACTTAATTTACCATCTTTTAAATGGCAAAAACTGAAAATAATATGAGTTAGTTTACTAACATCATATTTATCGATCTCTTTATCATCACCAGTATAATAGGCAATCACTGAGAAATCTTTTTGGCCTTGAGCCGAAATCGAAACAATTAAAAACGATAAAAAAAGAAATAATTTTAAATTCTTCATTTCAAAAATAATTTAGATTTATAAAAATAGCACTAACGATTAGTACTACAAGTAAATTAAACAAAGAAAACCTGGACAAAATGACCAGGTATTCTTAATGAGTTTAAAAAATTTGAACTGAAGTTAACTAATTCAGGCTCAGTTCTAATTTAATTGTTCACTAGTTTTTTCAAACTTTTGTAAACGGCTAATTCAACATCAGCATGATTTTTAGAATTACATTTCTCTAATAATTCATTCATTTTTGAGGAATTAGATGCTTGTTTATTTTCTATCATTGCAATAAGTTGTTGTGAGATCTCGCTCAAACTTTTTGAAAGTGGTAGAATAGGTTGAACAAGCGGCGCATTTAAACCCAACTGCACAAGATCTTTATTTGTTGCAATCCATTTTTGGAAAAAAGCAACCAATTCGCGTTTGTTTTCTGAATTTTTATTTTTTAGATAATTATCTGTCGCTTTATTAAAATTATGAGCATCGATAGCATCTGGTGTGCACGCATCAGCAAACAAAGTCAGTGGCGAATACATTTGGTACTCAGTTCCGCCAGCATTACGAGAGTAAATTTTTAACGGTTCGCAAACATTAGAAAAATCAGCAAGGGCTTTAATTTCTTGATTATTGCTAATGTTTCTTAAAATCACATCTTTGTTTTTAATATGAGTGATTCCCAGTTCTTCTAATCTATAAGAAGTAGCATTCATTCTATTGTGCATACTTTCTAAATCTACGATATCTTGGCTAGACCATAATCTTTCAGCAATTGCTGCCGTTCTTGGCCAAATTCTAGAATCAAGCGTTGCAGGTGTTACGAGTTCCGTCCACATAGTAGCCTCACCTCCTAAAATCCTTGCTCGTTCTTCAGTAGTAAGCGTACTGTTGTGAGGAATAGGATCATTTAAATAATGATCATTTACACTTTGCATTAAATCAAGATAATAACCGTTAGAAAGAACAGTTTGATAACCATTTTTTGCTGCAGCTGCAACTGAATGTCCTGCAGGCAAACCTTCATTTGGACCTTTCCACGAATGGATAATAGCTTGCTTCGACATGTCTTTGGTCATTATTTCTTCCCATCCCATCAATTGCTTTCCGTGCTTTTTAAGCATTGGAACTAATTGCATGGTGAAATACGTCTGCAAATCATGATTCGTTTCTAATTTATTTTTCTTTTTGAATTTTTGGATTTTCGGATTTGCATCCCAATCTTTTCCTTCATTTTCGTCTCCACCAATGTGGAAATAGGCTCCAGGAAATAATGGACAAACTTCATCAAAAATTTCGCTTAATAATTGATACGTTTTAGGATTTGATGGATCTAAGGTTGGATTAAAAATACCTGCATTTCGTTCAATTTCATAAAGTGCAGATGCATTAGTTCTACTTCCCATTTCTGGATATGCCGTCAATATAGCAGAAGCGTGACCTGGAACATCAATTTCAGGAACTACAAGTATTCCTCTTTCGCCAGCATATTTCACTACACTTTTAATTTCCTCTTGCGTGTAAAACAAACCATCTGAGGCTAGTTCCGTTAATTTTGGATGCTTTTTAATTTGAATTCTCCATCCTTGATCGTCCGTTAAATGCCAATGAAAAACATTTAACTTAACAGCTGCCATTGCATCAAGATTTCGCTTAAGTACATCGACTGGTTGAAAATGTCGTGCAACATCAATCATTAAACCACGCCATGTAAATCGAGGCGTATCCGAAATTGTAGCAGTAGGAAAGTAATATTTACTATTATCATTTTGCAACATTTGCAATAAGGTTTCTAAGGCATGAAGTGCACCTAAATCTGAAGCCGCAGTTATTAAAATTTTATTTTCTTGAATCTCTAATTTATAGCTTTCATCTTGATTCAAACCTATATTCCCGGCTTGAACGCAATTGATTTGTAATTCAGCTGTTGGAGTTTGATTGATTTTCGAAATAAATCCTTGCCCAAAAAACAATCCCGTTCTACCATCTAATCGCCTTAAAAAGTTAGTAGCACCAGAAAAAATTCGAGAATCAGGATTACCTGTAATATTAACCTTGAAATTTTTATTGAGCGTGAAATTACCAGCATTCAAATTTATATTTTGTGGCCATGGCATTAGATTCAATTGCTCTTTTTTTACTTGGGCATTCGAAACAAACGCTGCAAATAATAGAATTACGATGTATTTCATATTTTCTTTACTTTATAAAAAGTGGTTTTTAATAATCGAAACGTTTAAAAGCTTCAATTGCCTCGTATTCTGCAAGACCTAAATCATCGTATAGTTTTGCTGTGTTCTTATTTCGATCCTCAGCTCTTACCCAAAATTCTCTAGAATCATTTCCTTGGAACATCACTCTATCTTTTTGAGATTGATGGTATAAAATAGCATGTCTTTTTAATAAAACTTCATCAGGACTTAATGGAACAGCCATATCAATTTCATGTAAATCCCATTCATGCCAAGCGCCTCTGTACAACCATAACCAACAATCATCCATGAATGATTCTGTTTTCAGCTGCTTCATTGCCGCAAATATGGCATTCAAACAAACCTCATGTGTTCCATGAGGATCTGCTAAATCTCCTGCTGCAAAAACTTGATGTGGTTTAATTTTTTTAATAATGGAAGCTACTATTGCTACATCTTCTGCACCTAGTGGATTTTTCTTAATTTGTCCAGTTTCGTAAAAGGGTAAATCAAGAAAATGAGTATTTTCATCTTTCAGTCCAATGTATCGAGTGGCTGCATACGATTCTCGTCTTCGTATCAAACCTTTCAACTTTCTAACTTCCAACGAATCTATTTGATTTTCTGATTTATTATTTATGAAGCGAATCACTGACTCAAAATCAACGCTACTATTATTGTTTCCAATAAAATCATTAGAAACCTCTGCAAACTTGAGAGCTTCATCATCCGTTACTGCAATATTTCCTGAAGTTTGATACACCACATGAACATCATGACCTTGCTTAATTAACTTTGAAAATGTACCTCCCATCGAAATCACATCATCATCAGGATGTGGACTAAAAAGAATAATTCGTTTTTTAGCTGGATCTGCTCGTTCTGGTCTGTGCGAATCATCCGTATTTGGTTTTCCGCCTGGCCATCCCGTTATTGTATGTTGTAAAACATTAAACATATTAATATTTAAATCATACGCTGAACCTTCCTGAGCTAATAGATCAGACATTCCGTTATTATTGTAATCTCGATCTGTTAATTTTAAAATCGATTGTTCTGTTTTTTGACATAGCCATACAATCGCTTTACTTTTTAATTCTTGATTCCAAATACACTCTCCAACCAACCATGGAGTTTTAAATCTAGTTAGTTCTAAAGCTGCAGATTTATCTAAAACGAAAGTAGCATTACTATGGTTTTGCAAAAATGTTGCTGGAACGTTTGAACTAATTTCACCTTGAATGGTACGTTTTATAATATCTGCTTTGTTTTGTCCCCAAGCCATTAATACAATCCTTTTAGATCTCATAATTGTGGACACACCCATCGTAATAGCTCTTTTAGGAACATTGTCGATTCCGTTGAAATCTGATGATGCATCAACTCGAGTGATATGATCTAAAGTAATAATTCGAGTTCCTGAATTAATGTGTGAACCCGGTTCGTTGAATCCTACGTGACCTGTACGACCTATTCCTAACAATTGGAAATCTAAACCTCCTGAATTCCTGATTTTCATTTCATAATCAACACAATATTGATTTAGCTCTTCGATTGAAACTGTTCCATCAGGAACATTAATATTTTCTGGATTAATATCAATATGGTTAAAAAGATGCTGATGCATGAAATAATGGTAACTCTTACTATTCTCTTTCGTCATTGGATAATATTCATCCAAGTTAAAAGTAACCACATTGTGAAAGCTAAGTCCTTCTTCTCTGTGCATTCTGACTAACTCTTCATACACTTTGATAGGAGAAGAACCAGTGGCTAAACCAAGAACACAAGGTTTATTTTCTTCTTGTTTTGATCGTATTAGTTGCGCTATCTCATGCGCAACAGCTAAGGAAGCTTCAATCGAATTTTTGAAAATCTCATTGTGAATTTTTTCAAATCTAGTGTCTTCGAATTGTCCTGCACTCTTATAACTTATATCCGATTTTAGTTCTAATGTATCTTTCATTAATTTATTTTTTATCAATTGACTAAACACCTAATTAAAAAATTCAAGTTTTTAACTGGTTGTGAAATTTTTTAGAAATTTATTGGAAAGAAATAGCAACAGCGAATGCAATTGTATTCTAATTCAATTATAGGAATCTCAGTATTTAGAAAATTGTAATTGCAAGTAGATCTGAATTTCAATAGTTTAAAACAATAAATCTTTTAACTATCAAAATAAATTTTACAATTATTTTATTGTTTTATTTATAGAATAATAGATTTAATAAAAAAATGGCACAAGCATATACATACTTATGCCACTTTAATCACCAATCCAAATAATTTAAAAATTAGGGGCAGTAGTATCCCACCATAATCTAGTAGCTCCATTATCAAGACCTCCTAGCGCAGCAACTCCTGAAGCAATTCCTTCTTTGTTGTTGGCTACTTCTGAATCTGAAAAAGCTAATCTTCTCACACCAAGCTCAGTGCTAATAAGACCGTTACTTTGATTATTAGATATTCTGAATAATTTAGGATATCCAGTTCTTCTAAATTCTGACCACGCTTCTTGTCCATCAGGATAAGTAGCAATCCATTTTTGAGTAATAATTTTCTCTAGATTTTTTTCTTTGTCAGTTCCCCATGCAACAGTAATTTTGCTAATTGCTTGTGCATTATTTGCAGGATTAAGAGGGTCAACATAATCTTTAGGTAACTTAGTGTTATCAGCAATATAAGCCGTAGCACCTTCTGCACCATTTTGTTCAAATGAAGATTTAATACCTGCTTCATATAAACTTTGAGCAGTTCCACCCATATTCCAACCTCTTAAAGCGCCTTCTGCTCTCAAGAAATAAACTTCTGCAGTAGACATCCAAGTGATTTCTCCAGTTTTAGTTCTAGGACCTGTTTGAGAAAATTTAGAATAAGTACTTCCTGAAGGATATACAATTCCTGTTCGTACTCCTTTGTATTCTCCTGGAGTCACTTTTGAAGTATTCCAATATTTTGATATTCTTGGATCTTGGTAACCACCTAAAATTGATTCCATATCAGCTCCCATGAATAATCCAACCCAACTATGACTCATAACATCAATTACGTTAAGATCCGTTGGTGATTTAATTTTTAATCCATCAGCAGTAGTTGTAAAAACTCCTAGAGAATGACTAACCGCTTTTTCTGCTTCGACTTTTGCTAATGCAGGATCAACTTTAGAGATACGCATTGCCATTCTTAAGCGCAATGAATTTGCATATTTAGTCCAGTTTGCATATTTACCTTCGTAAAGAGATAAATCAGTTTCATCAAATGCAGTTTTTTCACCTGCAGCATTTCTTTTAGTTAATTCTGCTACAGCGAAATCTAAATCTTTAAACATTTGAGTATAGATTTCTTTTTGCGAATCGTAAGTAGCAACTCCTTTTCCAAATTTCGAATAAACAGCTGGTCCGTACATATCCGTTATTCTTTGCATTGTAGCAACTTTCAATATCAATGACCAAGCGTAAAACTGATCAAATTTATCTTTAGAACGCTGTTCTGCTTTGTATAAATAAGAGATAATATTAACGTATGCATCATCCCAAGCATAACTGTTCCAACCGCCATTCAAAACATAATCATGATTGTTTTTTGGTCCAAAAGGAACTGGAGTTGTCATATAACCTGACCATCCATCAGCTTGTAAACTTTGTTGAATTTGGTATTGCCAAGTAGTTTCAGATATAAATAAGTGATTAAAAGCCGGTTTAAACAAAGATTTTATACTGTTATAATCTTGATCTAATTGTTCTACAGTAGCACCCTCTGGGTTTGTATTTATATCCTCAAAATTATCTGTACAACTAAAAGCCGTAAGTAAAGACAGGCAAAGCGCTGTTCTTTTTATTTTATTTATTGTCATGATTGTAAGATTAAAAAGTTAAATTTAAATTAAGACCAATACTTCTTGTTGACGGTAAACCGAAAACATCCACACCTTGTAAACCTTCACCTGTACTTAAAGCAACATTAGGATCAAACGGAGCATCTTTATAAATAAAGAATAAATTTCTAGCAATTAAAGAAATACTTGCTGACTGCATGAATGGTAATTTAGTTTTGTTGAATGTGTATCCAATAGAAACTTCTCTTACATTAACATTAGTTGCATCGTAAACATATTCTCCAGTAGCACCATTTCTACCTCCTGTTTTATCGTAATAATCAAAAGTATCCATTGTAGTTACAGCAGTTCCGTCAGCTTTAGCACCATTAATCTTTACACCACCAGCATTTCTAGCATCTCCACTAGCTTTAGATACTCCGTTAAAGTCATTGATTGCTTCAGTTAAACTTAAAACTTCACCACCAAAACGACCATCAATTAAGATGTTTGCTGTGAAAGCACCAAATTTGAATGTGTTAGAAAAACCTAACATAAAATCTGGATTTGCATTACCTACTTCTTCCCAGTCAGCGTTAACAGATAATTTTCCATTATCACCCACTAATAGCCTTCCTTGGGCATCTTTTTGAATATTTTTACCTTCAATGATTCCAAAAGGTTTTCCTTCTACTAATGAATATCTATAATTATTTGATCCCGGATCAGTTAATACGATTCTTCCTTCTACATTTTGAGCAGGAATGTCATTTACTTTACTCTTATTTTGAGAGTAGTTGATTCTAGATTCCCAGTTGAATTTTTCACCTTTAACAAGATCAGCAAATAATACAACCTCAAATCCTTTGTTAGAAATACTTCCAGCATTTATTGCATAGTTTAAGTATCCATTTTCATTTGTAGATTCAGCTGGAACTTGTAAGTATTGATTTTTAGTTTGTGAATCATAGTAAGAAACCTCAAAACCTAATCTATTATTGAACATTCTCCACTCTGTACCTATTTCATACTCTGATTTTAATTCTGGTTTTAAAGTAGTTCCTGGTCTTGGACCTACAGGAGGATTAATAGGTTGACCTGCAACAATTGAGTATGTTGGTTTAGTAATAAACGCAGCAATATCATTTCCTACTTGTGCATAAGTAGCACGTACTTTTCCAAAATTTACAAATTCTGGCATTTCAGTCATTTCACTAATGATAGCAGTTAAACCTACTGAAGGATAAAAGAAACTTGGATTATCAGTATTTACTAATGTTGAAGACCAGTCATTTCTCGCTGCAGCATCTAAGAATAAAACATCTTTATATCCAAAAGTCGTCGCAGCAAATACTGATTGTACTTCTCTTTGATAAGCAGTTTGAACGTTTCCATTATTATTTGCAAAGTTTCCTAAAGTAAAGATGTTTGCATTACTTAATCCTCCACCAATTCCAGAATCTAAATTAAGTCCTGCGCTCTTTCCATTATTAATACTTGCTCCAATAGTTCCACTGAAAGAAAAATCTTCTGAGAAATTAGTGTTTATTAAACCTATTATATCTGCATAATTTTGAGTTGCGATAGTATTAGAATTAATATATCTTCCTTTTGGATGTACTAAAGAAGCAGCTGATGTAGCGTACATTTCCTTTTTGAAATTACTTTCGCTTCTGTTATAACTATATCTTGAAGTTAAACGAAACCAATCTGAAACTTTGTAATCTAAAGCAATCGCTCCGTTGAAGAAGTTGTTAATGTCAACAGACTTTTGTCTGTTTATTTGCCAGTACGGGTTTTCATTGCTTTCGCTAACCGCTGCAAAACCAGGATAATTTTGTGCATTCCAGTTTTTAGTTACATCAAAAACTTCATACGTTTTTAAATCACTTAAGCTAAAAGCTCTAGGGTGAGAATAAACACCGCTAACTGGATTAAAGTATAAACCATTTACAGGTCTGTTGTTGATTTTTTGAGAAACATAATTTGCAGTTACTGCAACATTTAATCTATCATTAAAAAACTTAGATGTTTGACGGATACCAAAGTTGTTTTTCTTCAAATGGTTTCCAGGTATTACTCCAGATGCGTCTGTGTTAGCATATGTAAAACTTGTAGATGCACCATCAGTAGCTTTTGAGAAAGCCATAGAAGTAATTTGTGTTGTACCAGTATTAAAGAATCCTTTAATATCGCCTTCAACTTTTTGCTTGGCTCCCCAGCTTTTTGCATCACCAACTGCTGAAGTATAATCAGATTGAAATTCAGGTAAATACGCTACAGAATCAAAAGTTGTCACTGAGTTTACATTGAATGTCTCAACACCAGCTTTTACTTTTTTTGAACTCAATAGAATAACACCATTTGCACCTTGACTACCGTAAAGTACCGAAGCCGCCGCACCTTTAAGAACCGTCATTCCTTCATAATCATCTGGATTTATTAAAGAAACAACATCTCCTCCATCTCTATTTCCTCCAGCTAAATCTCCAAAAGTTCCATTAGGTTGAACTGACCCTCCATTTGACAATGGAATACCGTCGATTACATATAAAGGTTGGTTATTTGTAAAAGAAGAGTTACCTCTAATTGTTACTTTAGTCGAACCTCCAGAACCAGAAGAGCTTTTTGTAATTGCTACACCTGCTATTTTACCAGCAACTGTATTAATAATGTTAGCATCCTTTACTCGAGTTAACTCTTCACCTTTTAATTCTTGTGCAGAATACGTTAAGGTTTTTCGTGCCTTTGTAATTCCTAATGAAGTTACAACCACTTCGTTTAATGAATTAGTAGCTGCCTCAGTCATTTTTACATTAATTGTATTAGACTCCCCTACTACAACATTTTTAGTTTCTAAACCTAAATAAGAAAAAATTAATGTTTTACTTTTTGCAACTTGTATTGAGAAGTTACCATCAAAGTCAGTACTTGCCGAAGCAGTTTCACCTTGCACATTAATATTAACTCCAGGTATAGGAGCACCACTTCCATCTGTTACTGAACCTTTGATTGTTTTCACCTGAGCAAGCGAAACTTGTACAGTAAAAAGAATCATAAAGATTGAAATAATTTTTTTCATTTTTATAGGTTTTTATTAGTTATGGCGTAAATCTATCAGTTAAAACAATCTTAAAAAAAGAAATTATACTAACAACTTTAAAAGAGCTACTAACCACATATTTTCACAAACAAAGCGTAAATATTACATATTATAAAATGAATTTTCGAATAATTTATACCAACGACACTATTTCACCAACGAACTACAATCTAAAATAATTTATATGTCACTTAAATTTTATTTTGCACTTTTTGTGCCTGAAAATTCGATTTTTGGCTCCAAATTGATTAAAGTTGCAAAAGAATTTCACGATATAGTACTATTAGACTTCATATAATCCCTAACCTTTTCTCATTTGGCACGTTTAAAAAAAATAGAATTTAGTACCGAGTATCGAAATCATTTTGGATTTTGGGGCATCTTTTTTTTAATCAATTGGTTAAGATGGGGATCTTACTTTGATGACTATCCCTATTCTTTCAAATCTAACCTGATTGAGTTTTCTTTACACATTCCTTTTGTGTACTTCAATTTGCTAGTTCTTATACCTAAATACATTGTTAAATTTGAATACTATAAATACGCTTTAGCGCTATTAGGAAGTTTAATCATAATCTACGTTGCAAGGACAGGTTTGACTTATTATATGGTTTCAGAAAATATATGGCCAGAAGCAGATAAATTATATCGCCCTTTTGACATCAATCACATCGTTGCCGTGACAATTGGAGAAATTTATGTCTTGTCGATTGCCTCATCGGTTTTTTCAACAATGTATTGGTTAAAAGAAAGAGATAGAAACGCTATAATGAAACAAAATCAGTCTAAGATGAAGCTGAAATATCTTAAGACTCAAATTCAGCCACATTTCTTTTTTAACACTCTTAATAATTTATACGCACTTTCGTTAGAATCATCAAAAAAAGTACCCGATGTAATCTTAAAACTTTCTAGACTAATGGAATATGTATTATATGACATTAAAGGAACGCAAATGGTCGACCTAACAAAAGAAATCGATTATATCCAAAATTACATTGAAATTGAAAAACTGCGTTTTGAACAAGTTGAGGTAGCAGTTAATATAGAATCAAATATTGATGATATAAAAATTCCTCCTTTATTGATAATTACCTTAATCGAAAATGCATTTAAACACGGAGGTCCTTGCAATAGTAATCTTCGAATAAAAATCAATTGCAAAGTCATTAAAAACGAAACACTACAATTTGAAATATTAAATAATTTTGTAATTTCACAAAATCCGAGTAATAAAAAGGGCATTGGTTTATCCAATACTAAGAAGAGACTAAAGTTGATTTTTCAAAATAATTTTACTTTGGAAAAAATTGTAAAATTCAACTATTATATTATCCGACTACAAATACCAATTCAACATGAAGATTAAATGTGTTTTGATAGATGATGAACCATTAGCAACAAAAATCCTGCAAAATTATTTCGCTAATTTTCCAGATTTTGATATTATTGGGACATTCCACAATTCTGTAGAAGCATTAGATTTTATTAATAACAATGCAATAGATATTGTTTTTTTAGATATTCATATGCCTCTAATGACAGGTTTCGAATTAATAAGGCTTATTGAAAATAAAACCAAAATTGTAATTACAACAGCATTTAGAGAATTTGCTGCTGAAAGCTATGAACTAGACGTTTTAGATTACTTAGTAAAGCCTATTCCTCTTCCTCGTTTTATAAAATGTATACATAAAATTGAAGCTGATTTTAATGTAAAGAATAATGTAAAAGCTGATTCCCTTAAAATTGATCCACATATTTTTATAAAAGTGGACAAGAAAATGGTGAAAATCATTATTGATGAAATTCTTTTTATCGAAGGAATGAAAGAATATATAAAAGTTGTTACAGCTGACAAAACATATATTACTCACAAATCATTGACTGCATTATCTGAAGAATTACCCGCAGAAAAATTCACTCGAATTCATAAATCGTATATTATCGCAATTAATAAAGTAAAGTCTATTGAGGGGAATAGAATACAAGTACATTCCTACACTTTACCAATAGGAAGGAATTACAGCAAGGACGTAAAGATTAGAATTCTGGACTAAATCCAAGAATTCAAACCTAAATCAAGCCTTAAAATTATCAAATTATGTTGTTCGTAAGGAGAATACTGCTGATGGTATAATTTATATGTATTTTATTATAAATTGCTTTCTTTTGACTTTCATAAAAAATATATTTGTAATCTTTCTTAAAAAAATTAACCAAATTAACCATTATGAATTCAGAAAATTTACAAACCAAATGGGGGCAATTTATTTCATTAGTAATAGTCTTCTTTTTTTGGGGATTTGTTGGATCAGCCAACGATATTTTAATTCCAGTATTTAAAAAAGTTTTTACATTATCACAAGTTCAGTCACAATTAGTAGCATGGGCATTTTATGCTGCCTATTTTGTAGGATCCTTAATATTTTTTCTAGTTTCACTAAAATCAGATGTTTTACAAAAATTTGGTTATAAAAAAACGCTTTCAACAGGTTTAATAATTTCGGCAATAGGTTCCTTTTTATTTGTACCTGCCGCGACGATGGAGAGCTTTCCTTTCTTTCTAACGGCTTTATTTACCGTAGGTTTAGGGTTTTCGATACAGCAAATTGTAGCAAACCCTTTAGCAATAAAAATGGGTAGCCCCGCAACTGGAGCGCACCGTTTAACTCTAGCAGGAGGCGTAAATTCGTTTGGTACGACTTTAGGCGCCATACTTCTAGGAATTGCTCTTTTTGGAATGGGAGACAATAAGAAAACTACTCTTTCCTTAGAAGATATTAAGCTACCATTTATAATTCTTGGTCTTACTTTTATTTTAGTGGCTATCTTTATGTACTTTTCAAAAATTGAAGATCCAGCAAAACAAGAAGAAGCAAAAATTGACACAGGTGCTGCAAACTTTAGTGTTTTTGACTATCCACAGTTGTACTTAGGAATGTTAGGAATCTTTATCTATGTTGGTACTGAGGTAACTATTATTAGTAATCTACCCGCATTACTTCACACAAAAGAGTTTGGAGGAATATTAGAAGATGCAATCTCTCCCTTTATCGCACTTTATTGGGGAAGTTTAATGATAGGTCGCTGGAATGGCGGAGTAAACGTTTTCAATACATCAAACTTAGTAAATACTGCGCTTAAATTTATTGTTCCTGCTCTAGCTTTTGGAGTTATTATTGGAGCAAATGTCTTTGCAGCTCATGATGTTTCTGGATTTTACATTTATCCTTTTTGGATATTACTTTTTATAGGAGTTAGTTTTCTAGGAGGTAAAAATGCCGGTAAAACTTTAATGCTTTTTGCTATTTCTGGAATAGTGATGATGGCAGCGGGTCTAATCACTTCAGACACTGAGTTAGCTAAATTCTTCTTTATTTCTGGTGGTTTATTCCTTTCCATCATGTGGCCATCAATATTTGATTTAGCGATTGCAGGATTAGGCAAAAACACCGGAAAGGCTTCGTCTTTCTTGATAATGATGATTCTAGGTGGTGGTGTAATTCCGCTAGTGCAAGGAGCTATATGTGATTTAGATTTAACAAATCCAGCGGGAATATTTGGAATATCATATACACACTTCTCCTACATTGTTCCATTACTTGGATTTGCGTACTTAGCATTTTATGGTTTCTATTGTCCGAAGATCTTGAAAAAACAAGGTGTTTATCATTTAGAAGGTGAAAGCGCAGGACACTAAAACAAGTAATAAAGTCAAAAAAATCAGTTCAATAAAAAATCCCATTTGCCTAGGCAAATGGGATTTTTTTATGGTAAGAAAAACTTATTAAGTTAAATTTCTTATTTATTTCCTTTTTCGAAATCAGCAACAAATTGAGCTAATCCTATGTCAGTAAGTGGATGTTTCAATAACCCGTAAATTGCAGAAAGTGGCCCAGTCATAACATCAGCGCCAATTTTAGCACAATTCACAATGTGCATTGTATGACGAACAGAAGCAGCAAGAATTTGAGTTTCATAACCGTAGTTATCATAAATCAATCTGATTTCCTCGATCAATGCTAAACCATCTGTTGAGACATCGTCTAAACGACCAATGAATGGAGAAACATAAGTTGCACCCGCTTTAGCAGCTAATAAAGCTTGTCCAGCAGAAAACACTAACGTTACATTTGTTTTAATTCCTTTATCTGAAAAGTATTTAGCAGCCATAACACCTTCTTTTGTCATTGGCAATTTTACAACGATTTGCTCGTGTAAATCAGCTAACTCTTCACCTTCTTTGATCATACCGTCATAATCCAAAGCATTTACTTCGGCACTTACGTCACCATCAACAAGATTACAAATATCAACGTAATGTTTTAAGATGCTGTTTTTACCTGTAATTCCTTCTTTTGCCATTAAAGATGGATTTGTAGTAACGCCATCTAAAACGCCTAATGCCTGTGCTTCTTTAATCTGCGCTAAATTAGCCGTGTCAATAAAAAATTTCATAATATTTGTATTTAATTGTGTGTTTTTAATTTTAATCTTCGCTTGCTTATCTTTGCAAAGTAAGTTTTCCGTTGTAATCTTATCCTTAAAAATAAAAAGATTTTCGACTCAATCCATTACGCTAAATATTTGCTGCAAAATTACAACTTAAATTTACTTAACTAAATTGTTTTTATTCAATTCTTTAAGTTCTTCTCTAATTTCTTCAAGAACATTTAGCATATCATCTTTATAAAGATCATTATTCTTGATAATTCTATTTATCCATCTAATTATTCTATAAATCACAAAAACGAAGAGAACTAGCCATAATAACATAGCTAATTGAGGTAAAAAAGTCTGCAAATTTTCCATATTTATAATTTATAATGATTCATAAGCATTTTCTCGTAAGTTTTATCAGGTAATATTCTTTTTAGAACGATAGAAAACTTTTGCATAAAAGCGCCCACCTTATAATGAATATTAGGAGTAGGATTTTGAATAATTTTATAAACAGCTTCAGCCATTTCATTCGGATTACTACCACTATTAACATGTTCATCCATCGCCTTTAATGTGTTTCCATAAGTATTTTCATAATCCGAACCTGGAATAACTGGAGCATGAAAGCGACCAGAAGCGATGTTAGTAGCAAAATCACCGGGAGCAACATTTGTAATGTGTATTCCAAATGGCCTTACTTCCATTCGAAGCGCTTCGGTTATTAGTTCTAAAGCTCCTTTTGAAGCTGAATAAACACTGCGATATGGTAATCCCATGTATCCTGCGATAGAAGTAATATTGATTATCAGACCAGAAGTCTGCTTTCGCATTTGTGGTAACACTGCCTTCATAACTTCTATTGGACCGAAGAAATTAGTTTCAAAATTGTTTTTGATTTCTTCCATTGGAATTTCTTCCAAAGGACCAGTTATTCCTACACCAGCGTTATTAATAACAATGTCTAATTTTCCAGAAATGGATATTATTTTGGCAACAGCCAAATGTATTGAAGTTGGATTCCGAACATCTAACGCTACTAATGGAAAAACTGAATTTAAAATTCGCTCAGGATTCCGACTCGTACCGTATACAATGAAACCTTTATGATGTAAAAATTCACCAATTGATTTTCCTATTCCTGATGAACCTCCTGTAATAAGAACTACTTTATTCATTTTACTATTATTTGCGATACGAAAGGTCCAAAAATAAAAAAATCCTCCGTAAGGAAGACTAATAATGACTTTATTTCAAAAAAAATATTCTTAAATAGAAGATAAAAAAATGGCAAGCGACCTACATCGCACCGCTCAACCACGTACCCTTGCTATGTTCCCATCCTGGGGGAGTCTGCAGGAGCTGGTCGTGTAGGACTTGCCGGTGCAAATATACAACACTTTTTATATTTTTGCAATACCTTTGTGCCGATAAAAATATCGTTGTATATTGTTCAAACAAAAATTCAGACTATGAAAAATCATAACTTCCTATTTGTCATTTTATTAGGAATTACTTTAAGCAATTGTGGAGAACCAAAAAAAGGAGAAAATTCTATATTTACCATCGATAGTAGTGCTTTTAAAGAACAATATCAGCCTCAAGAGTCAGTAGATTTAACTATTTTGAATCCAAACAACAAGGTTATAGACAGCATTATCTATTATGTAAATGATAAGAAAATAGCTAGTAAAAAAGGACTTGAGAAATTAAAATTTGAATTGAAAGATCAAAAATTAGGATACCAAAACTTGAAAGCGCTAGTTTATTTTGAAGGAGAAAACACCGAAGCAACTGCAAGAGTTGAACTAGTATCAAACATTCAACCTAAACTCTTAAAATATAAGATTGTAAACACTTATCCACATGATTATGAGGCATACACACAAGGTTTAGAATTTCATCGCGATACATTATATGAAGGAACTGGAAATGGTAGCGGTCCCACTGGAAAAAGAGGCGTTTCAAGTCTAAGAAAAGTTGATTATAAAACTGGAAAAGTCTTTAAAAAAGTAGAATTAGCTGATCAATTTTTTGGAGAAGGAATTACGATATTGAACAATAAAGTGTATCAGTTAACTTGGAAAAATAATGAAGGATATATTTACAATGCTGATACTTTCAAAAAAGAAAAAACATTCCCATACTTTAAAAACATTGAAGGTTGGGGTTTAGCTAACGATGGAACTCATTTGTATTTATCTGATGGGACTGAAAAAATATGGAAAGTTGATCCTACGACCTTAAAAGAAGTTGATTACATCAACGTTTATTCGTATGAAACTAAAATAAAAGCAGTCAATGAATTAGAGTGGATTGAAGGTAAATTATATGGTAATATTTATCAAAAAGATGCCATCGCTATCATTAATCCAAAAAATGGAGCTGTAGAGGCTATTATTAATCTTGTTGATTTAAAAAGCAAAGTAACTCAATTACCAGACACCGATGTTTTAAATGGGATTGCGTACAATCCTAAAACAAAAACAATTTTTGTTACTGGAAAAAACTGGGATAAAATGTTTGAAATTTCAGTTTCAGAGTAACATAAAACTGGCTACATAGGCACAAGTTTTTGCTACAAAATATAAGTTTAATTATAATTTTGCCACAAAGACACGAAGACACTAAGGTTTTTTTTTGAGGGTATGAATTGATTTATATTTTTGCCACAAAGACACGAAGACACGAAGACACGAAGAAACAAAGTATTTTTTAAGTATTTTATTTTATAATTTAGTCGTATTGCAATAAAGCACTAATCTAATTTTTTTCTAAGATTGGTGCATTTGTGCCTGTGTATTTTTCTGCCTATGTCCTTCGTGACTTTGTGCCTAAAAAAAAGTTAGCTGTAAAATCCCAAAAACAAAAACACAACAATGACAACTTTAATCATAAACATTAAGGAATTACTTCAAGTTCGAGAAACAAGTGTTGCAAAAGTTTCTGGGGTGGAGATGGCAACTCTTCCAACGATTAAAAACGCATTTCTTCTACTTAAGAATAACTTAATAGCTGATTTTGGATCTATGGATCAAATACCACAAGTCAAAACAGATAAGTTAATCGATGCATCAGGAAAAATCGTTCTACCATCATGGTGCGACAGCCACACACACATTGTATATGCTGGAAACCGCGAGCAAGAATTCGTAGACAGAATTAACGGTCTAACATATGAAGAAATAGCAAATCGAGGTGGCGGCATACTAAATTCTGCTAAAAAACTAAACGAAACTTCTGAAGACGACATTTATCAGCAGTCTAGCGCTAGATTGGAAGAAGTAATGCATTTAGGAACTGGAGCTGTCGAAATTAAATCTGGTTATGGTCTAACAGTTGAAAGTGAATTAAAAATGCTTCGTGTTATTAAAAAATTAGCTCAAAATTATCCTATCACTATCAAAGCTACCTTTCTAGGTGCACACGCTATTCCACGCGAATTTAAAGAAAACCGAAGAGGATATATAGATTGCATGCTTAATGAAATGTTACCTCAAATATCTAAAAATAAATTAGCCGATTATATCGATGTATTTTGTGAAACAGGGTATTTTACAGTTGCCGAAACAGAAGAAATTATGGAAGCTGGTATTCAATTAGGCTTAAAGCCAAAAATTCACGTGAATCAATTTAATTCAATTGGCGGAATTCAGGCAGGCGTCAAATACGATGCGCTTTCTGTCGATCATTTAGAAGTGATGACAACAGAGGATATCATTGCTTTAAAGAACACTAAAACAATGCCAGTCGCATTACCTTCTTGCTCCTACTTTTTAAGTATTCCCTACACTCCAGCAAGAGAAATGATCGCTGAAGGACTTCCTATTGCTCTCGCCACGGATTATAACCCTGGTTCTACTCCATCAGGAAATATGAATTTTGTAGTTTCAACAGCTTGTATTAAAATGAAGATGACTCCTGAAGAAGCGATTAACGCAGCCACGATCAACGGCGCTTATGCAATGGGAATTTCAGAAACTCATGGAAGTATAACTATTGGCAAAAAAGCTAATCTTATAATAACTAAACCTATTCCCTCCTACTATCAATTACCTTACGCTTTTGGTAGTAACTTAATTGATACAATTATTATTGAAGGTCAGATATTGGCATAAAAAAAGAGGAACATTACGTTCCTCTTTTTTTATGTCTTTTATTTTGAATACTATCTTAAATTAAAGCTTGTTTTAGAAACTAACTGATCTTTATCAAAAATATTGATGAAGTAGGTTCCTTTAGCAAAATCCTTACCTTTTAAATCTTGTGAAACTTGAACTGTTTTGTTTTCATAATTTACATTAGTTAAAAAACTATAAGTTAAAATATTATCACCAAAATTTTCTGTTTTCTTGTCTCCTAAAACATTGTTTTTACTATCAATTACTTGGACGTAATAAGTTTTAGCTCCAGATTTTGCAATTGCATTTTCTGCAATAGTAAAATTAACTCTAAGTACATCAGCTCTACTTGCTTTGTCAGTTGCGATTTGTTTACCTGAACTTCTCAATTTGAATGCGGAACCGCTTGTATTTAAAACTGTAAGTTTCGATCCTATTTCAACTGCTTTTGATAATTCTTCGTTTTGACCTGTAAGAGCCTCAACATTTCTTTTAGTTTCGCCTAATACCACAACTGTACTATCACGTTGCGTTGTAAGCGTTGTATTAGCCTTTTTTAATGTTTCATTCTCAGCCATTAAGACTTTCATATTTGATTGCAAAGAATTATATTGTGATCTGTATTTAGATAGAGAAGCTACATCACCTTTAGATTTACTTAGATCTGACATTAAATTAACTACTTTGTCTCTTTCTTGAATTAACTCATCAGACATAGATGTATTTTCTGAAATAGCAGCATCATAAGTCAATTTAAGCTCTTCAAGATCTTTCATCACCAATTCTTTTTCGGTCAATGTAGTTTTCAATTCTGTTTTAACTGTATCTGCATCAGAGGTCATTTTAAAAATATAAACTAAACTACCTACTAATAAAATAGCCAATACCGCTATTATCGCTTTAAGACTTGAACTGCTTTTTTGATTTTCCATATGAGTTTTTTTTTCAAATTTAATAATATATAATAGTCTAATAACGAAACTTAACACAATTATAGTATTTTTGGATAAAAATATTTTTTTAATGGAAAAAATTATCCCTTTTACAATCAAAGATCTCGCAAAAATAACAAATCATCGAAGTGGTGAAATTAAATTTGGAGAGAAAATGATAACTATTCCAAAAGATGCTGATGCACTGGATTTTATTGCGTCATGTGAAGCAAAATATGTTCTTTTTGGCATCCCAGAAGATATCGGAGTAAGGGCCAATTACGGTCGTCCTGGAGCAGCTTCTGCTTGGGAAAGCGCCATAAAAAATATTGCTAATATCCAACATAATCGATTTTGCAAAGGCAGCCAAATTGTTGTTTTAGGACAATTAGATGTTCGTGAATCAATGAAAAATGTCGAAGTTTTAGATTTTAATGATATTGACGATCGCTCTAAGTTGAGCCAGTTAGTCGATAAAATTGATAAAGACGTTTCGCACATTATATTTAATTTAGTTAAACTTGGAAAAACCCCAATTATTATTGGTGGCGGACATAATAACTCCTACGGTAATATAAAAGGTACGGCTCTTGCCAAAGGTAAACCTGTAAACGCAATTAATTTTGATGCGCATTCTGATTTTAGAATTCTTGAAGGACGTCATAGTGGAAACGGTTTTTCATATGCATTTGAAGAGGGGTTTTTAAAAAAATATTTCATTTTTGGTTTACACGAAAACTATATTTCTAAAAGTGTATTAGATATTATAAAAAAAATAGAAGATCGAGTTCGTTATAACACCTATGACAGTGTCAGTATTAGAAAAGAAAAAGATTTCAATAATGAGATGGATCACGCTTTAGAGTTTATCAACGATGACTTTTTTGGACTTGAGATCGACTTGGATGCAATTCCCAATATTGCTAGTAGTGCCATGACATTGAGTGGTTATTCTGTGGAGCAGTTACGCCAATTTATTTCTTATTTTGGCAAAAGCAAAAATGTTTCTTATCTACATATTTGTGAAGGCGCACCAGATCTTGGCGAAGAAAAAAACAATCATTTGATCGGTAAGCTTATTGGTCATCTTGTAACTGATTTCATAAAAGCTAATTCAATATTATAATATTTCAAGTATTTTTTCAATTTAATCACGCTACAATTGCGATAGTAAACAACATATAAATAAGCATCACAAATAATAATACTATCTTTGCCGACGTATCTATGTACTAATTACAAGATATTTAATACCTATTATATGTTATTCGAAGATTTATCGCTCTCAAAAAGTATACAAAAAGCCGTATTTGAACAAGGCTATATAGAAGCAACCCCAATACAAGAACAGTCCATTCCTATCGTTTTATCAGGTCGTGATATGATTGGTTGTGCGCAAACCGGTACAGGAAAAACGGCCGCTTTTGCAATTCCTATTATTCATCAATTACATAGAATAGTTGGTTCATCAAAAAAAGCAAGTCCAATCCGCGCTTTAGTTATTACACCAACACGAGAATTAGCAGTTCAGATTGGTCAAAATTTTGATCAATATTCAAAATATACAAACTTAGTACAACTAACTATATTTGGTGGAGTTTCTCAAGTTCCTCAGGTAGAAATGCTAAAAAAAGGAATAGATATCCTGATCGCTACTCCTGGACGTTTGCTAGATTTAGTTAAACAAGGTTTTATTGATTTAGATCATTTACATACTTTAGTCCTTGACGAAGCAGATCAAATGCTTGATATGGGATTTGTAAATGATGTCAAAAAAATCGTAAAACTTACTCCTAACAATAGACAAACACTTTTGTTTTCAGCGACAATGCCAAGTGCAATTAGAGAGTTAGCTGAAATGTTTCTTAAAGATCCTGCAACTGTTAGTGTATCGCCAGTTTCTTCAACTGCAGAAAGCGTTGAACAACGTGTATACTTTGTTGAAAAAGGAGAGAAAAGAAATTTATTATATCATCTAATAAAAAATGAAAACTTATCTAATGTTTTAGTTTTTTCAAGAACAAAACATGGCGCTGACAACGTTGTTAAAGCATTGCGCAAACATGATATTGAAGCTGAAGCTATTCATGGTGATAAATCTCAGAATGCTAGACAACGTGTTTTAGATGGTTTCAAAAATAAAGAAGTAAAGGTTTTAGTAGCTACTGATATTGCTGCGAGAGGGATTGATATTGATCAATTACCATTTGTAATCAATTTTGATCTTCCTAACATTCCAGAAACTTATGTTCATAGAATAGGTAGAACGGGTCGTGCAGGAAATGAAGGTGTTGCAATATCTTTTTGTGGAAAAGACGAGCATCAATACTGGAAAGACATTCAGAGATTAATTAAAGTAGATGTAAAAATAGTGAGTGATCATCCCTATGGATGGCATTCTGGAAGCCCAGAAACAGCTCCTGGTCTGAAACAACCTAATTCTAACCGAAGCGCTGGAGCACACAAATCTAGAAAGTCAGAGGTTTCGAAACAAAATAAAAAACGTTGGTACTAATCTAACTTTGAGCATTCTATAGCTTTTTCAAAATTAAATGCTAGTTAGAAAATTATAAAATCCTTAAATTTTTAAAGTTGTATGACTTTAAAAATTTAAGGATTTTTTTTTAGAGAAAACGAAAAACAACAACTTTACTTCTCAACTTATAGATAATAAAAGCAATTGTACAAAAACCTTCTTATTCATTGAATGAAAAAGTCAAAAAAATTTGAGATTATTTAGCTTAAGCTAATATTGAAAATATAAACTATAAAAAAAGCCTGCTCACAATAAACAGGCTTTGATTTATAAACTTCTTTAAGATTTATTATGATTCGATACTAACAGTTTCAGATCCTTTGGTTTCTTCCCACTGCCCTACAACTGATGTCGCTAAAGCATTTCCTAGAACATTTGTTGCACTACGGAACATATCACAAAAATGGTCAATTGGTAAAATTAAAGCAATTCCCTCGATAGGAATATCAAACATCCCACACGTTGCAGCAACTACAACTAAACTAGCTCTCGGTACACCTGCAATACCTTTACTTGTAAGCATTAAAACTAAAAGCATCGTCATTTGGGTTCCAATGTCTAAATCTATACCGTACGCTTGCGCTATAAAAATACTTGCAAAGGTCATATACATCATACTTCCATCAAGATTAAAAGAGTATCCCAGCGGCAACATGAAAGAAACAATTCTATCTTTTACTCCAAAACGCTCTAATTCTTCTGTTAATTTCGGAAATACAGCTTCACTACTTGTAGTTCCAAAAGCAATAATTAATGGACTTACAATTCTTTTTAACAAAACAGTCATTCTGCTTTTTAAGAAAATATAACCAACAAGTATAAGTACTACCCACAGAGAGGAAATTCCAATTAAGAATGATCCGAAAAATTTGAAATAGGTAATTGCTAGTTCTTGGAAATCTCTTACGGCAAAAACTCCTGCAATAGCACCAAATACTCCAATCGGTGCAAACTTCATTACATAGTTTACCATCTTTAAAACAATGTGCGACATCTTTTCTAAAGCGTTCGTTACTGGTTTTACGTAGTCTCCTAACGACGCGGCAGCCAAACCAAAGAAAATGGAGAAAATTACAATTTGTAAAATCTCATTAGTTGCTAATGCTTCAAAAATACTTTTAGGAACGATGTGCTCGATGAAGTTTTCAAAAGATATATTTTGAGTTTTAGCAGTTACTTCTGAAGCGGATGATAAATCAATACTTGGTAGATTTAATCCTACTCCTGGCTCAAGTATATTCACAAAAAACATTCCTAATAATAATGAAACAAATGAAGCGGTAAAGAACCAACCCATAGCTTTTCCACCAATTCTTCCTACTGCTTTGATGTCTCCAAGTTTGGCAATTCCCACAACTAAAGTCGTGAAAACTAAAGGAGAAATAATCATCTGAACTAAGCGTATGAAAATAGTGGCTAAAATATTTATTTTCTTACTAAATGCCGCAGCATCTTCTGGAGAAATATAATTATGTATAATGATGCCTAAAATCGCACCTAAAACCATCGCTATTAATATTTGTCCAGTTAAACCTGAAAAAAATGATGGTTTTTTATCGGTATTGTTATCCATTAAGTGATATTGTTAATTATTAAATTCGCACCGAAAGTAATATTAATTCCTTAAATATCAAATAACATGAATATAATATTATTGAAAATAAAATGAAGAAGAAAAAAAATAATTAAAGTATATTATCTATCCTTTTGACAAAATAAAAAAATTAAAGCTTTCGTTCGTGGATGTCTTCGGGCTTTCTTAATTTTCCAACAGAATTTCCAACTATTGTCGCTACTGCAGAATCACTTGTTATATTAACGACAGTCCTGCACATATCTAGAGGTCGATCAATAGCAAAAATTAAAGCTAACCCCGCTTCTGGTATTCCTGCTTGTCCTAAAACTATTACTAGCATGACCATTCCTGCACTTGGAACTGCCGCTGATCCTATTGAAGCTAAGGTCGCAGTAACAACAATCATTAATTGAGTAGTTAGATCTAGATGAATTCCCATAGCTTGTGCAATAAATACAGCTGCAACTGCCTGATATAAACTCGTACCATCCATATTTACTGTCGCACCAAGAGGTAAAACAAAACTAGTTACTTCCTCATCAACTCCTAAATGTTCTGTTACGCATTCTAATGTTACTGGTAAAGTCGCAGCACTCGAGCTGGTTGAAAATCCTAACAACTGAGCTGGAGCAATCGCAGAGAAAAAGCGTCTTGGACCCACTTTAGCAAAACTATATAACATGGTAGGATAAACAATATAAGTCATTATTATATGCTGCTCCCCAAAAACGGTACAACTTTTTGTTTAGATTTAAGATAGGATTAAAAACCCTAAATTAGCATAATTATGTCAAGAACAAGAAGAG